>NZ_BAAHXD010000001.1:0-120427 GCF_054657115.1 Methyloparacoccus murrellii
CATACTAAAGCGAAGCCAATACCCATGCGACTGACACGACTTGAAATCAGCAATTTCCGCTGTTTTGATCATCTGCAAATCGATTTCCACCCGGAATTGACAGTATTGATTGCGCCAAATGGCAGTGGTAAGACGACGGTTCTGGATGCGGCAAGGGTAGCGCTATCTCCCTATGTCAAAGGCTTTGATCTTGGAAAAACCGGGAAAGGGGCGAGCATCCAGATCGCTGATGTCCGTCTGGAGTTGCAATCCAATGGAAACATGGAACCTCAGCTCCCCAGCCGGATAGAGGGGTATGGTGATTGGGGCGAAAATCGGGTCAATCAGACGTGGACGCAAACCCGGGAGCGAATCAAGCCCGGCACTAATACGTTGGGCGATGCAAACACCAAGGCACTGACAAAGCTTGCCAGCACCCTGGAGAAACAGGTGCGCGGTGATGAGGGGGAGGTCATCCTGCCGCTTGTGAGTTACCTTGGCACTTCCAGACTCTGGTTTGAAGGTCGGTTTACCTCGAGGGCGGAAGATGTTGCACTGAATACGAGCGATTACTCCCGAACGTCCGGTTATCTGAATTGTCTCGCTTACGCTTCAAGCTTCAAGGCGTTCACGGCGTGGTATGGCTGGGTCTTCCGTAGTTACCGCGAAGAACAGATTCAATCAATCGAAAGCTCGACACCACTGAGCGAAACCGGGCGGCGATTTGCTGTTATCGTCAAAGTCATCCAGGACGCCGTGAATGCCCTCATAAAAGAGGCAACCGGTTGGCATGGGCTGGAATACAAGGCCAGCCAAAACCAGCAACTGATCATGCGCCATGACCGGTTCGGTAGCATGCCGGTTGAGATGCTCAGCGACGGTGTCCGCAACGCCATTGCCATGGTGGCTGATTTGGCATTTCGCGCCTATAAGCTCAATCCGCATTTGGGGGCCAATGCGGCTCTTCTCACGCCGGGTATCGCTTTGATCGATGAAGTGGATATGTTTCTGCACCCGTCGTGGCAGCAAACTATTGCCGGCTCACTCATTCGGGCTTTCCCATGCGTGCAATTCATCGTCACGACCCATAGCCCACAGGTGCTAACTACAGTCAACCGCGACAACATCCGAATTCTCCAGGCCACGGAGACCGGCTTCGAAGCCAGCAAACCCGACTTCAGCCCTCTGGCGCACGAGTCCGGCGACGCCCTTGCCAAGGTCATGGGTACCCACCGCGAGCCTGAGCTGCCCTTGCAGTACGACATCCGCCGCTACGAGCAGTTGGTTCGTGCAGGGCTTGAGGATAGTTCGGACGCACAACAACTGCGCGACACACTGGAAAACGCTGGCTATCAGTTCCACGAGAGCGATCTCGCAACTTGGCGCTTTCTTGCCGCGCGCAAATCGGGCAAGGCGGGTTGAGCATGGTCGAATTGCAACACCGGCTCATCCCGACCCAGGCACTGAGTGATTTCGTCGCAGACCACCCCGTGTTGGGCGCTAAGGACTTTGAAAGCCATGACTTCCAACTGGTCAAGCAAGCCATCAAGGCCGATCTGAACGCAGATCAAGGCGGACTGTGTGCTTATTGCGAAAAGCCGTTGCCGGCGATCGAAGGCCAGATCGACCACATCAAGCCCAAGGCGGGCGCGAATGCCAGGCCGGATTTGCGCTTTGTCTATGGCAACTTCGCCCATAGTTGCATCAACCCGAAAACCTGTGGGCAGAAGAAGAAAAATGGCCTGCTGCCCATCGAACCCGGTCCTGGCTGCAATGCCGAATGGTCGCTGTCCACCGATGGCACCATCGAACCGCTGCCCGAACTGACCCGGCAACGCCGGCACGCCGTGACCCAGACACGTGACATGCTGGGCTTGAACAAGGACTCGAACCTGGTGGATGAACGCAAGCGTTGGCTCAACAGCGCCATCGCTGTTCTTCAGCAGGTCCCCGCCGACTTCCCCGAATTTCTCCAGAGTGCGCCCTATCGGCACATCCTGGCGGCTGCTTTCTGACACCCGAACATGACCCCCATCAAAACCCCCAGAAAACTCATCGAAGTCGCCTTGCCGCTGGACAAGATCAACGCGGCGGCGGCGCGGGAGAAGTCGATCCGGCACGGGCATCCCAGCACCCTGCATCTGTGGTGGGCGCGGCGGCCGTTGGCGGCGGCACGGGCGGTCATCTTCGCGCAGATGGTCAACGATCCATCGGAATCGGTACCGGGTGATCGACGGACACGGTCATGGAAAGATGCGGTCAAGATCGAGCGCGCGCGACTGTTCGGCATTCTGGAACGGCTGGTGCTGTGGGAAAACACCAACAACGAGGCGGTGCTGAACGAAGCGCGCGCGGAAATCTGGAAAAGCTGGCGCGAGACCTGCGAACTGAACAAGAACCTGGGAGCGCGGGCTTCCAGCCCGCAAGAAGCGGCCAAGATGGCCGCGCTCCAAGAGTTATTCAATCCCGATAAGCTGCCCGCTTTCCACGATCCCTTCGCTGGCGGCGGCGCGCTGCCGCTGGAAGCCCAGCGACTGGGGCTGGAGGCCTATGCCTCCGACCTCAACCCGGTGGCGGTGACCATCAACAAGGCCATGATCGAAATCCCGCCGCGTTTTGCCGGCCGCACGCCGGTCGGGCCGCTCCCGGCGGGTGAGAAGAAGAACGTCGACATGCATGAAGACTGGTCCGGCGCGCGCGGCCTGGCCGAGGACGTCAGGCGCTATGGGGCCTGGATGCGATCCGAGGCGGAAAAGCGCATCGGCCATCTGTATCCGAAGATCGAGATCACCGCCGAGATGGCGGTGGAACGGCCCGACCTGAAACCATTGGTCGGCCAGAAGCTGACCGTCATCGCCTGGCTATGGGCGCGCACCGTGCGCAGCCCCAACCCGGCTTTCAGCCATGCCGACGTGCCGCTGGCCTCGACGTTTGTGCTGTCGAGCAAGGAAGGCAAGGAGGCGTATGTGGAACCGGTGGTGGAGGGAGACTCGTATCGGTTTACGGTGAAGGTGGGGACACCGCCGGAGAGTGCGAAAGGCGGCACCAAACTGGCGCGTGGTGCGAACTTCCGATGTCTGCTGTCCGACATGCCGATTGATCCGAAGTACATCAAGGCCGAAGGCGTTGCCAGACGCCTTGGACAGCGCTTGATGGTGGTGGTCGCCGAAGGTGTGCGCGGCCGTATTTATCTATCGCCGACCGAACTACATGAAGCCATTGCGCGCCAGGTGCAACCTGAATGGAAACCTGAGACACCGTTGCCGGACGATCCACGCAACTTCTGGACGTTGAATTATGGCCTGAGCAAATTCAGCGATCTCTTCACCCCCCGCCAACTGGTGGCGCTGACCACCTTTTCCGATCTGGTGCAGGAAGCCATCGAAAAATGCAAAGCCAACTACCTGGGAGCGCGGGCGTCCCGCCCGCAAAAAACCTGGCACACCCGAGGCTACCTTCCCCATTGGGAAGCCGGTGAAATCGCCCAGGCCATCACGTTCCGTCTCCATGACAGCCTTCCCCGTGAATTGCTGGAACAATGGCGCGAGGAGCTATCCCGTCTTCCCGAAACCGAACAATCCTTAGAACGCCGTAAGCGCATCGAAATCGCGCTGGATACAGGGTACGGCGCTTGCCACTTGCGCTGCCCCGATGTTGCCAAGATTGTGGAAGACGCCTTGCTGCATTTTGATGGGCAACGTTACCGGCTGCACGCCTGGACGATCATGCCCAACCATGTACACGTACTGGCAACGCCGCTGCATGGCTATAGCCTTTCTTCGATCCTGCATTCCTGGAAGTCCTTCACGGCGAAAGAAGCCAACCGGATTTTGGGGCGAGCGGGAGAGTTTTGGCTGGAAGAGTACTTTGACCGGGCGATTCGCAGCGATGCGCATTTCGCGCGTGCTGTCGAATATATTGAGAATAACCCGGTGAAGGCAGGTCTGTGCACCAGCGCCGAGGAATGGGAGTTTGGGAGTGCATGGGAGCGCGGCCATCCTGGCCGCAAGGAAGAGCGGGCGGGACGCCCGCGCTCCCAGGATGAAATTCCATTGGACGAAGGCGGCAGCGGCGCGACGGCGTATGCGCAGGCGGTGGGGGTGTATTTGGGGTTTGCGCTGAATAAACTAGCCGACCGCGGCTCTAGTATTTGCACATGGTTTACCGAGCGAGACTCGACACGTAACACCTTCGCGCGTCAATCGATTCCGATGACTTGGGACTTTGCCGAACTGAATACGTTGCTAAGTGGCACAGGAAGTTTCACAGGGGCTACGGGATGGACAGCCGAGAGCATTGAAGGCGTAGCGGTTGCAGATGCATTCGGTATACCAGTAGCGACGCAAGCTGATGCACAATCGCAGGCGATCAGCAAGACGAAGGTCATTTCCACCGACCCCCCGTACTACGACAATATCGGCTACGCTGACCTTTCCGACTTCTTCTACGTTTGGTTGCGGAAGAGCTTGAAACCGATCTTCCCCGGCTTGTATGCCACGCTGGCCGTGCCCAAGGCCGAGGAACTGGTCGCCACGCCTTACCGCCATGGCGGCAAGGAACAGGCCGAGGCTTTCTTCCTCGACGGTATGACCCGCGCCATCCGCAATCTGGCTGATCAAGCCCACCCGGCCTTTCCAGTAACTATTTATTACGCCTTCAAACAAGCTGAAACCAAGGGCGAAGCGGGCACCTCCAGCACCGGCTGGGAAACCTTCCTTGACGCGGTGATCCGAGCGGGCTTCGCCCTCACCGGCACCTGGCCCATGCGCACCGAACTAGGTAACCGCATGATCGGTGCCGGCACCAATGCATTAGCCTCCAGCATCGTCCTCGTCTGCCGCAAGCGTCCCGCCGATGCGCCCACCGTCAGTCGCCGCGAGTTCATCCGCGAACTGAATGCCGTGCTGCCGGATGCCTTGGCGGATATGGTAAATCCAGGGAGTGCGGGCGTCTCGCCCGCCAAAAGCGGCCAAGATGGCCGCGCTCCCATTGCGCCGGTGGACCTGTCCCAGGCCATCATCGGCCCCGGCATGGGCATCTTCAGCCAGTACGCCGCCGTGCTGGAAGCGGACGGCAAACCCATGTCGGTGCGCACCGCGCTGCAACTGATCAACCGCTTCCTGGCCGAGGATGACTTCGACCACGATACCCAGTTCTGCCTGCACTGGTTCGAGACCCAGGGCTGGGCCGAGGGTCAGTACGGTCAGGCCGATGTGCTGGCCCGGGCCAAAGGCACCAGCGTGCTGGGCATGCAGGCGGCCGGCGTCATCGAATCCGGCGGCGGCAAGTTGCGGCTGCTGCGCTGGGCCGAATACCCGCGCGATTGGTCCCCCGAAACCGACGACCGCACGCCGATCTGGGAAGCCCTGCACCAACTCATCCGCGCCCTGAACAGCCAAGGCGAGACCGAAGCCGGCGCCTTGCTGGCCCGCATGCCGGCCCGGGCCGAACCGATCCGGGCGCTGGCCTACCGCCTCTACACCCTCTGCGAGCGCAAGGGCTGGGCCGATGACGCCCGCGCCTACAATGAACTGGTCACCGCCTGGACCGGCGTCGAACGCGCCGCCAGCGAATCCGGCACCCGGGGCGAGCAGACCGGATTCGACAACTTCTGAGGACCACGCCATGTTGAAGAGTTACGAAGCGATTTATGACCGGGGCCGTCTCCAATGGGTCGATCAGGCTCCCCGGATTGAACACGCCCGGGTGATGGTGATCGTGGCTGAGCCTGATCAGGTCACCATACCCCCGGAACATCCCGCTGATCAGGTCGATCAACTGCTGGCCAGAACCGCCGGGGCATGGGGTAGACACTCGACCAGCGAGGTCAAAGCGCGCATGGCCAAACAGCGTCAGGCCGACTGGGGGAGCGACTGAGGATGGCCTACCTGTTCGACAGCAATGTCTTCATCTTTCAACTGAATGGCGTATTGGGGGACACAGGGCAGGCTCTGCTGCGAACCGGTTTGATTGAAGGCGGCGCCTATTCCGTCATCTCGCGTATCGAGGTGCTGGGCTATCCGCAGTCAGCCGCTGAACTGGCCTTGGCGGAGGAACTCTTTGAACGGCTCAACCCGATAGCCGTGGACAATGCCGTCATCGCACAGACCATTCGTCTGCGTCAGATGCGCAAGATCAAGATTCCTGATGCCATCATCGCCGCCAGCGCCCTGATTCAGGGCTTGCCGCTGGTGACCAATAACGTGAGCGACTTTCAATGGATCGAGGGGTTGCGCCTGATCGATCCTCTGCCCAAGATGACGCCATGACCCTCAAACCCTGGCGCGAGATCGCCGAACCCCACTCCGATGTCCGCGAGGGCAAGTTCCAACAGGCCGAGTTTGCCGCCGATCTGTCGCGCGTGCACGCGGGCACCGCCAACGAGGAATACCAGAACCCGGCGCTGTTCTATCAGCGCACCTTCATCACCGAGGGCATGCGCCTGCTGCTGGATTCGGTGATCAAACGGCTGGCCGGTCGCGGCGGTGACCCGGTCATCCAGTTGCAGACCGCATTCGGCGGCGGCAAGACCCACACCATGCTGGCGGTCTATCACCTGGCCAAGGGCGAGGTGCCGGTCAGCGACATGCCCGGTCTGTCGACCCTTCTCGATGCGTCCGGTATCACCGAACTGCCCCGGGCGCGGGTGGCCGTGCTGGATGGCAACCAGTCCGCGCCCAATCAGCCGTTTACCCCCGGGAGCGCCGGCGTCTCGCCGGCATCGACGAAGGGCCGCCAGGATGGCGGCGCTCCCACGATTCACACCCTATGGGGTGATCTGGCCTGGCAACTGGGTGGGGCCGAAGGCTATGCCCTGGTGGCCGACGCCGATGCGTCCGGCACGTCGCCGGGCAAGGCCGTGCTGGAGACACTGCTGTCCCGCTACGCGCCGTGCGTGATCCTGATCGATGAATTGGTGGCCTATGTCCGCCAGTTCGAGGACGGCAAGACACTGACCGGGGGCAGCTTCGATTCCAACCTGTCGTTCATCCAGGCCTTGACCGAAGCGCTGAAGGCCGTACCCACGGCGGTGCTGCTGGCTTCGCTGCCGGAATCGGACAAGGAGGCCGGCAGCCAGCGCGGTGTGAAGGCGCTGGAGGCGCTGTCGCATTACTTCGGCCGCATCCAGTCGCTGTGGAAACCCGTCGCCACCGAAGAGGCGTTCGAGATCGTGCGTCGGCGGCTGTTCAGCCAGATCACCGACCGGCTGGCAGCGGAAACGGTCTGCCGGGCCTTTGCCGACTTCTACTCCACCCATCGCAGCGACTTCCCCCAGGACACCCAGGAAAGCCGCTACCTGGAACGGCTGCAGCATGCCTATCCCATCCACCCCGAAGTCTTCGACCGGCTGTATGAGGACTGGTCCTCGCTGGACAACTTCCAGCGCACCCGGGGCGTGCTCAAGCTGATGGCCAAGGTCATCCACCGGCTGTGGAAGGATGGCAACAACGATCCGATGATCATGCCCGGCAGCTTGCCGCTGTATGACGGCGATACCCGCAACGACATCATCTACTACCTGCCACAAGGCTGGGACCCGGTAATGGACAAGGACGTGGACGGCGAACGGGCCGAGACCACCGACATCGACAGCCAGGACACCCGTTTCGGCAGCCTGCAGGCTTGCCGCCGTTGTGCCCGCGCCGTGTTTCTCGGCAGCGCGCCCAGCACGGCGCATCAGATGGTGCGGGGCATCGAACTGGAGCGGGTCTTGCTTGGCGCGGCGGTAGCCGGTCAGCCGATCGGCACCTACAAGGATGCCATCCGCCGGCTTGGTGACCGCTTGCATTACCTGAACCATGCCAACAACCGGTTCTGGTTCGATACCCGGCCCAATCTTCGCCGGGAAATGGAAGACCGCAAGCGCCGCTTCCAGGACAAGGAGGATGTGATCCCGGCCATTCGCGACCGGGTGCAGAAGTCCTTCGCCCCCGGGCTGTTCGCTGGGGTGCATGTGTTCACGCCCAGCGCCGATATCCCCGATGACTGGCAGATGCGTCTGGTCGTGCTGCCACCGGATGCTCACTACAGCCGCTCGGGCCACAGCGTCGCCGAAGAACGTGCCATCGACATCCTGAAAAAGCGCGGCGAGCAGCCCCGTTTCAAGCAGAATCGCCTGATCTTCCTTTCGCCGGATTACGACAACGTGGCCCGCCTGCGTGACCTGACCCGCTCGATGCTGGCCTGGCAATCGATTGTCAGCGACATCCGCGAGATGAAACTGAACCTGGATCAGTTTCAGGCCAAGCAGGCGAACAAGAGCCTGGAAGAGGCCAACGAAACCCTGAAGCGCATGGTGCGCGAAACCTGGAAGTGGCTGCTGGCGCCGGTTCAGGACGCCAAGCCTGGGAAGGGGCTGTCCGAGATTCAGTGGGAGGCGTTTCCGGTCAACCCCGGCGCGCCGAACCTGACCCAGGAAATCGAGCGCGTCCTCAAGGAAAACGAGCTGCTGATTACCGAATGGGCGCCGGTTCATTTGCTCAAGCTGCTGAGGGATTGGTTCTGGAAGGACGGCGTGCAGGAGGTCAGCGCGGTCAATGTCTGGCAGCAAACCTGCCAGCAGTTGTACCTGCCGCGCCTGCTCAATGACCATGTCTTTCACCACACCGTCCAGGCCGGCGCGGAAAGCCGGGACTTCTTCGGCCTGGCGCAGGGCAAGGAGGAAAACCGCTACATCGGCTTCAGCTTCGGCGAGCGGACCTCGGTCTTCCTGGATACCGTTCTATTGATCGAACCGAGCGTGGCCAAGACCTATGCGGCCGCCATCAAGGAGCCGCCTGCACAGGGAACGCCTCCGGGTAGCACACCTGACGCGCCGGCGGCAGGAACGCCACCGTCTATCGATCCATCCGGGACACCCGGTACGGGAGGCACGGTCACCCGGACCACCCAGCGGCACTTCTACGGCACCATCGACCTTGATCCCGTGAAGGCCAAGATGCAGTTCGCCGACATTGTCGACGAAGTCGTTCAGCCGTTCACGACCCGGGCCGGGGTGAAGGTCAGGATTGCCGTCGAAATTCAGGCCGACTACAGCGCGGGCTTCGATGACGGGCTGCAACGGGCCGTCAGGGAGAACTGTAACGTGCTGCGCTTCCGGAACGCCGAGTTCGAGGAGGGCGAGGGTTGATCGCCATGGCCCCGCGTCCGGGCCACATGCCCGGGTATCGCGCCCGACACGCTGTTGCCTCCGGACGGGAACGTCCGTGGCCATCGATATGCCAGACGGGCATACCCCGGGCATGAGCGAATTCCTGCGCCAGCCCCGGCACGCCTACGAAGACCCGCTGGCCCGCATCTGGCGGCTCTGCGCCGAACGGGTCGGCTTTCGCGTGATCCGCTCGCGCGAGGCCTACGCCTCCGCCGACGGGTGCGGCAACCTGCTGATCGCGACCGAGGACCAGTTCGACCCCGACGACAACCTCGGGCAGATGATCTTCCACGAACTCTGTCACGCACTGGTGGAGGGGGACAGGGGCGAAGGCCTGCCGGACTGGGGCCTGGACAATACCCGCACGGGCCACCCCTGGCGCGAACATGCCTGCCTGCGCCTGCAGGCCTGGCTGGCGGATCGCCACGGCCTGCGCGACTTCCTGGCGCCAACGACGGATTTCCGCGTCAGTTTCTGGGACAGCCTGCCGGCCGATCCCTTCGCCGTCCCGCCCGGACAGGGCGGCCGGCGCGAGCGGAGCTGCGTGGCGGCGCGCATTGGCGCCTGGCGGGCCAGCCTGCCGCGCTGGGCGGCCCCGCTGCGCGAGGCCCTGCAGGCCACCGCCGGCATCGCGGCGCTGGTGGCCGGGCACGGCGGTCCGACGGCTGGCCAGCCGGCCAGCCTGGTACCGCTGTGGGACACCGCGACGACGCCGCCGACGCCGCACCCGGCCGGGCATGCGGCCATCGCCGCGTACCACGCGGGCGCGACCTGCGGCGACTGCGCCTGGCATGACCGACGGCGCCACAGCCTCGGCTGCCGGCACGTCCCCCGGGCCCGGCTGCGCGGCAACCCGCCGGCCTGCGACCGTTACGAGCCCGCCGCCGAACTCGACTGCCAGACCTGCGGCGCCTGCTGCCGCGAGGCCTACCAGGCGGTCGAGGTCTCGTCCCGCGACCCCGTCAACCGCCGCCACCCGGAACTGGTGCAGGTCGAGGCCACGCGCCGCCGGCTGCGGCGCGCCGGCGACCGTTGCGCGGCGCTGACGGGCGGCCAGCAACCCGGCGAGGGCTTCGCCTGCACCATCTACCCGGATCGCCCGCAGACCTGCCGCGATTTCACCCGCGGCAGCGCCAACTGCCTGGACGCCCGCCGGCGGGTCGGGCTGTCGCTGTAACGCTTACAAAACCCCGGGACACCGGGTTGTCAGTCCCGGCTCCGCGGATGTGACCGTGCGAGCGCTCCGGCTCTACAATGCCGGGCATGGTTTCACTCCCCCATGGCGCCATCATGAAGCCGATATTGCAGATCCTGCGCAAACCCTGGGTCAGGACGGTTCTGGCGGTTCCGCTGGTGTACGGCCTGATCGGATTCCTCGGCCTGCCCTGGCTGGTGCGGCACCAGCTGCCGCCCCGGGTCGGGCAACTGCTGCAGCGGCCGCTGTCCATCGGGGCGGTGAACTTCAATCCCTTCCTGCTGCGCCTGGAACTGCGCGACACCACCCTGACCGAGGGTGACGGCCAGCCCCTGTTCGCGCTGCAACGCCTGCTGATCGATTTCGAGCTGCTCGACACGCTGCGCAACCGGGCGCCGACCTTCGCCGAGCTGCGGCTGGAACGGCCCATGCTCCAGCTGGTGCAGGAACCGGACGGCACGCTCAACCTGTCGCGGCTGATCGACGATCTGCCGGACAGCCCGGAGCCCGCCACGCCGGCGGAGGACAGCCCACCGCCGCGACTGGTGCTGCAGCGGATCGTCCTCGCCGACGGGCGGGTCGCGCTGGAAAACCGCGCCAGCGAGCCGCCCATCGCCAACCAGGCCGAGCATCTCGACCTGGAGCTGAAAAACCTGTCGACGCTGCCCGCAAGAGCGGGGCGCTACGCGGTGGACGCGGCCCTGCCGGATGGCGGCAGCCTGCGCTGGAGCGGCGAGCTGTCGCTGAATCCGGTCCGCTCCAGCGGCACGGTGACGGTGGCAGGACTCAAGCTGGCGACGCTCTGGCACTGGGCACAGGACCGTCTGGCGCTGGCGGAACCGGCGGGCGACCTTGAGCTGTCGAGCCGCTATGCCTTCGCGCAGCAGGAGGGCGAGAACCGGCTGCAACTGGAGGAGACCCGCGTCCTGCTGAAGGGCCTGCAACTGGCCACCGCCGAGCCGCGGCGCCCCCTGCTGGCCCTGGATACCCTGCGCATCGACCCGGCCCGGATCGACCTCGGCGAGCAGACGGTGGCGATACCGGCCATCACCCTGGAAAAGGGCCAGCTCGACCTGGTGGCCGACGCCAACGGCGAGCTGAACTGGCTCACCCTGCTCGGGCGCGGCCAGCCCGCCGCCACGCCGGCCGCACCATCCGTCACGCCGCCCACGTCGGCGGCGGCCAGTGCCACGGGCGAACCCGGGCGGCCCTGGTCGATCCGGCTCGGGGCCTTTCAGCTGAAGGATCTCGCCATCGGCTACCGGGCCGAACCGAACGAGACGCCGGTAGAAGCGACCATCGGCAGCCTCGGGCTGGCGTTCGGGGCCGAGGCGACGCTGGGCGGCACCGCGGCGCCAGACTGGAAGATCGGCGACATCGGCCTGCAACTGCGGCAGATCAGCCTCAGGCAGGCCCAGGACCCGCTGCTGCAACTGGACGACATCCGCCTCGAACGGGCGAGCATCGACGGCGTCGCCCATGCGATCCATGCACCGCTGCTGGCGATCGGCAAGGGCCGCATCGGCGCCGACATCGATCCGGAGGGCCGGCTCAACTGGCGGGCGCTGCTGCCGGACGCGACAACCACCGCGCCGACAGCGCCAGAACCGCCGGCCGCCGACACCCCCGCCGGCCAACCCTGGCAGTTGGCGCTGGACGAATTGCGCCTGGACGGGCTCGGCCTGGAGCTGAGCGACGCCAGCCGCGCTGCGCCGATCATGGCTCAGCTGGACGAACTCGGGCTGACACTCAAGGCTGCGGCCAGCCTCGACGCGGCAGCGCCCCAGGTCCGGGTCGAGGGCCTGAACCTGCAACTGAACCGGCTGGCCATTGCCGAGCTGGACCAGGATGCGCCGCTGCTGGCCTGGGATGTGCTGCGTCTGGAGGATGGTCATGCGGACCTCGGGCAGCGTGAAGCCGGCGCGCGGCGCCTGCTGGTGCAGGGGGGCGGTACCGCGCTGGCGCGCGAGGCCGGCGGCGACCTCTATCCGCTCTCCAGCCTGCGGGCGCCGGCCGCGGAGTCGCCGGCGCCCGCCAGCCAGCCGCCCCGCGGGACGACCGCCAGCACCGCGCCACCCTGGCACTACAGCCTCGGCGAGGTGGCGATCCAGGACTTCGATCTGGGCATCCGCGACCAGACCCGGACGCCGCCGCTGGCCTACGATCTGGACGGCCTGACGCTATCGGTCCGCACGGTCGACAACCGCGTCGGGACCCCGATGCCGTTCACGCTGGCGGCGCGCGTGCGCCAGGGCGGGCAGCTGCGCGTCAACGGCAGCGCCGCGCAGAGCGGCGAATCCGCCCACGCCAGGATCGAACTGGAGCGCTTCGACCTGCGGCCGTTGCAAGGCATGCTCGACGAGCATGTCGCCCTGCGACTGGAGGCGGCGAACCTTTCCACCCAGCTCGCCCTCGATTACCGCAACGCCCGGCCGGCGCCGCAGGTCCGCGTCAGCGGCGGCGCCAGCCTCGCCAACCTGAAGCTGACCCAGGGCCGCGACGGCGGCAAGTTCCTGTCCTGGGACGATCTGATCGCCCGCGGCATCGACTTCAGCCTGGCCCCGGACCGGCTGGCCGTGAAGGAACTCAAGCTGATCGGCATGGACAGCGTCATCGCCATCCGCGAGGACAAGCGTTCCAACATCGGCGACATCCTGAAAACGCCCGATGCCGGCAAACCGGCGGCCGCCGCGCCGCCGCCCCGCTCTCCCGCCCGGCCGGCCGCCACGCCCGCCTTCCCGGTCGCCGTGAACCGCCTGCTGATCAGCGGCGGTCGCGTCGATTTCAGCGATGCCAGCCTGGTCCTGCCTTTCGCAACGCGGGTGCACGATCTTAGCGGCTCGATCGCCGGCTTCAGCCTGACCCCGAAGAGCCGGGCGACGATACAGCTGGCCGGCCACGTCGACGCATTCGGCGAAGCCCGCGTGGAGGGCTCCCTGAGCCCGCTGGATACCCAGCAGTTCAGCGACATCGGGGTGGCGTTCCGCAACGTCGCCATGACCTCGCTGTCACCCTACAGCGCCACCTTCGCCGGCCGCACCATCGAATCCGGCAAGCTGGATCTCGACCTCCTGTACCGGATCGAGGACCGCCAGCTGAAGAGCCAGAACAAGCTGGTGCTGGAACAGTTCAGGCTCGGCGAGCGCGTCGAGAGCCCCAATGCCACCGCCCTGCCGCTGGACCTGGCGGTCGCGCTGCTGACCGACGCCAACGGCCGGATCCAGGTTTCGGTGCCGATCGAGGGGCGGCTGGACGACCCCAGGTTCGCCTATGGCAAGGTGATCGGCGAGGCCTTCGCGACCCTGGTCAGGAACATCGTCTCGGCGCCCTTCAATGCCCTCGCCGCGCTGATACCCGGCGGCAGCGGCGGCGATCCCGGCACGGTGGCCTTCGATCCGGGGCGTGCCGAGCTGCCGCCACCCGAGCGGGAGAAGCTGCAAAAGCTGGCCGGGATGCTGGCCGGCAAACCCGGCCTGAAACTGACCGTGCATGGCGGCGTCGACGACCAGGCGGATACCCTGGCGCTGAAGTCGCTGGCCGTCCGCCGGGCCGTGGCCCGCGAACTGGATGTGCCGCTGGCGCCGGACGAGACGCCGGACAGCGTCAACGTGACCGATCCCGCCAGCCAGCGCGCCCTGGAAATGCTGGCGGCGGCCGGCCAGGGCGGCGAGCACGTGGCCGCCGCCTATGTCCGCGACACCGGCCGCAATCCGCAGCGGGTGGGCAGGGTGGCCGGCTGGTTCGGGCAGGGCAGCCAGACACCGGATTTCTACGAGCGGCTGCTGGACTGGGTGGTCGAACATGCGGTCCTGCCACCCGGCGCGCTGGCCGAACTGGCCGACCGCCGGGCCAGGGCGGTGATGGCCGAACTGACCGAGCGCCAGCGCTTCGACCGCGCGCGGCTGGTCCAGGGACCGGCCGTCGCCGCCAAGGCCACGGAGGACGGACGCGTGGCCATTGCGCTGGAACTGGACACGGACTGAACGGTGTCAACCGACCAGCCATGCCGCCAACCGTGACCCGCCTGCCGCTGCTGGGGCTGCTCCTGCCGCTGCTGGCCGGCTGCTCGGCCTGGAGCACCCATGCCGGCGGACTCAGGGAGCCCGATGTTTCGCTGGCCGGACTGAGCCTGAAGGACCCGAACCCGCTCCGGCCGACTTTCCGGGTGCGACTGCGGGTGGACAATCCGAACGATCTCGACATCCGGCTGGACGGGGCGGACGTCGATCTCGCCCTGAACGGGCAGCCGGTGGCGACCGGGGTGAGCCGCAGCCCCCTGATCCTGAAAAAGCTGGCGACATCCGAGATGACGGTGGACCTCACCGCCGACGCCTTCGGTGCGGTCCGGCAATTGCTGACCCTGCGATCCCGGCCGGCGCTGGACTACCGGGTCACCGGCGACATGATCTGGCACGACGGGTTCGGTCCCTTCGGCAGGCTGCCGCTGAGCTTCGGCGGCTCGGTGGACCGGGCGACGCTGCTGCGCGCCGCCGGCAGCCTGGCGGAATGAACCCGGGGGCCTGAAACCCGAAACCCGGCCGGAGCCGGGTTTCGGAGCCAATCCGGCAAGGATGGCCGGTCAGCCGACGTTCTGCGCCGCTACCATGAAATACAGCATCGGAATCGAGAACATGGTGTTGAAGCGGCTGGTCAGCATGGCCGTGCGGGCGGCGGCCTTCTTCGCCTCGGCGTCGGCCTCCACGAGGCCCAGGGCGATCTTCTGGTTCGGCCAGATGATGTGCCAGACGTTGAAGGCCATGACGATGCCCAGCCACATGCCGATGCCGATATAGAGATCGCGCGACGGCCCGTCGCCGACGATGCCCAGCGTCATGGCCCGTACGATGTAGCCATTCATGGCCGCCACAACCAGACCCGTCACCAGCGTCACCAGCGCCGCCCAGCGGAACCAGAACAGCGCGGTGGGCGCGATGACCTTGCCGATGGCGGGTTTCTGCTCGTCGGGAATCTTGGGCATCGACGGGATCTGGACGAAGTTGAAGTACCAGAGCAGTCCGATCCACATCACCCCGGAAATGACGTGCAGCCAGCGGAACAGGAAGCTGAACCAGTTGTGATCCAGCTTCACGGTGCCGGTAACCAGGGCCAGGACGACCACCAGGGCGGCGCCGAACAGCAGGGCGCGCTCCAGCTTGTCGAGACCGAACTTGGCGAGGGACTCTATCAGCATCAGCATGGCATTTTTCATGGTGTTCTCCGTTAGGTGCCGGTGAAGTCGCCCGGGACCGCCCCGGACGCCGCCTGATTATGCACCCGCGATGACCGATTGAAACCCGTCGCAACCCACCCGCTGGCGGGCCGGCTTCAGGCCATCGTCAGCACCAGCTTGCCGACCGTGTGGCCGGTCTCGATCTGCCGATGGGCCGCGGCGGCCTGCGCCAGCGGCCAGGTCTGGCTGACGTGCAGGCTGAGCCGGCCCGCGTCGATCCACTCGCCGCATTGCCGCAGGATGGCCAGCTGGTGGTCGCGGGCGGCATCCAGGCGCCGCAGCATGGGTGTCAGCATCAGCTCGAAGCCGATGCGCAGGTTGCGCAGCCGGGCTTCCGCCAGCGACAGGGGGCCGGGGTCGAGCAGGGTCACCAGGTCGCCGAAGTGCGCGGTGCAGCCGATGCTGCGGGCGAAAATCTCGGGGCCGACCGTCTCCGCCACCAGATCGGCGCCCTGCCCGCCGGTGAGCCGGTTGACCTCGGCGACGAAGTCCGCCTCCCGGTAGTCGATGACCTCATCCGCGCCCCAGTCCCGCGCCCGGCGCGCGTTCTCCGCCGAGCCCACGGTAGCCAGCACCCGCGCACCGCGCAGCCTGGCCAGCTGCAGGGCGACGTGCCCGACCCCGCCGGCGCCGGCATGGATCAGTACCGTCTGGCCGGCTTGCAGCCGCCCCCGGTCGTAGAGCATGCCCCAGGCGGTGATCAGCACCAATGGCCCCGCCGCGGCCTGGACGAAATCCAGCGTGCGCGGCATCGGCGCCGCCCAGCGCTGGTCGAGCACGGTGTACTCGGCATAGTTGCCGGGCTCGTCGCCCAGGCCGCCATGGCAGAACCAGACACGGTCGCCAACCCGGAAGCGGTCCACCGCCGCGCCGACCGCCACCACCTCGCCGGCCCCGTCGCAGCCCAGCACCGCCGGCAGGGGGCCCGCGCCGAGCAGGCCGTTGCGGCGCAGCTTGGTGTCGACGGGATTGACGCCCGCCGCCCGCAGCCGGACCTTGATCCCGGTGGGATGGGCGATGAGGGGTTCGGGGAGATCGGCAGGTTCCAGGACCTCGACGGGGCCGGGCCGGGTCATGAGGATGGCTTTCATGGGCAGCTCTCGATGGGGTGAAACGAAGCGGACGGCTACGGGATCCAGCGGCCGATCCGCAGCGGCGGCGCGACCGGCCCATCGGCCAGCGGCCGCCGCAGGCCGAGATAGTGCCGGGTCCAGTACGGGGCATCCAGAGGCGAGACCACCACCTGGCCTCTGGCGCTGCTGGCGTGGACGAAGTGATCGTTGCCGATGTAGATGCCGACGTGCGAATAGGGCTGGCCGGTGGTGTTGAAGAACACCAGGTCGCCGGGCTGGCGCTGGCGGCTGTCCAGCGTCGGCAGCGCCATGGCCATCTGGTAGGCGGTGCGCGGCAGAGCGATGCCATGCCTGCCGTAGACGTACTGGACCAGTCCGCTGCAATCGAAGCCGCGCTGCGGCGATTCCTCGCCCCAGCGGTAGGCAATGCCCTTGAGGCTGAGCGCCTCGCGCACGACCGCCAGATTGATGGGTTGGCGAACCGGCCGCGGCGCCGGCGTGGGCTGGCTGGCGCAACCCGCCGCGAGCAGCGGCAGCAGGCCGAGCCACAGCCAGCGGGTCATGAGCATGCCGGTGCGCGTTCATCCGCCGCGGCCAGGCCCGGGGATGCGGGCTCCAGCGACCGGATCGCCGGCGACGCCGGTGTCGTCCATTGCCGCCGGTACTCCGCATAGCCATGGGCTTTCAGCAGCCGCAGCCGGCCGGCGCGCTCGCGCAGCCAGACCGATGGCAGGTCATGGCCGTTGAAGCGGCTGGCCTTGACCAGGGCATAGGCGCCCACGTCGGTGACGTGCAGGCGGTCGCCGACCCGCAGCGGCTCGGCAAAGCGGTGCACGCCGAAGAGGTCGCCGGCCAGGCAGCTGCTGCCGGCCAGCAGCCAGGCATGGGGGGCGTCCGGCCGGGCCTCGCGCACGCACGGCGGACGCTGGTATTCGAACACGGCGGGCAGGTGATGCACTCCGGTATCCAGCACGGCGACCGCCTGGCCATCGCGCCGGAAGGTATCGACGACGGTGGTCGCCAGGCTCCCGGCCCCGCCGACGATAGCGTTGCCCGGCTCCAGCCACACCGCCAGCGGGCAGCGCTCACGGAACGCGCGGATCGCCGCGCCGAAAGCGTCGGCCTGCGCAATGTCGCGCGGGTTGTAGCCGCCGCCCAGATTGATCCAGCGCAGGGCTTGCAGCCGGGGCCCCAGGAGCGCCTCGATGCGCGCCAGGGTATCGCGCAGCGAGCCCGGCTCGCGGCCATCGAAATGGGTATGGAAGTGCAGGCCATCGATGCGCGCGGCCAGCGCCGGTTCGGCTGCGAGCGCCGCCCGCAGCTCGTCCAGGGGCACGCCCAGCTTGGATGCCGGCCGGCAGGGATCGTAGCGCAGATCGTCGGCGGCGGAGAGTCCCGGGTTGACGCGGATACCCGCGGCAACCGCCGGATTCAGGCCGGGCAGGAACCGCCGGCACTGCTCCAGGCTGTTGAAGCTGATCGCCGTGCACAGCCGGCCAAGCTCGGCGATGTCGGCGGCCCGCAGACCCGGCGTGGTCAGGTGCAGGGCGGCGGCGCCGGGGTCACCGGGATGCAGCGCCTCGGCCGCCAGCCGCGCCTCGAACAGCGAACTGGCGGCAAAGCCGCTGACGCCGGGGCGGATCAGCGCCAGGAGACCCGTGAGGGGCTGCGCCTTGATGGAGTAGAGCAGGCGCGCGCCGCTGGCCCGGCAGAGCCGCTGAAACAGGCCGAGCCGCGCCAGGATCCGGCGCTCGTCATAGACGAAGGCCGGGGTTTCCGGGATGCCGGCATCGACAGCCATGCCGCTGCCCGCCGTCAGCGGCCCGGCCCGCCGCGCCATTCGCGGACCAGCTCGGTAGCCGCCATGGCGTAGAGCGGGCTATGGTTGTAGCGCATGATCACCGAGAAGTTGTGGAAGGTGATCCAGAACTCGGGGCCGTTCTCCCCTGCCAGCTGCAACAGGCCGGCCTTCTGGCCGCCACCGACCGGCTCGGCGGGCGTCACGCCGAGATTGGCGAGCTGCCCCAGCGTCAGGCTGGCCTTGGGATTCTTGGTGCTGACCACGTCGCGGTAGCCGTCACCGCTGACCCGCGCCGGCACGGCGATGGGTTCGCCGGCGCGCCAGCCGTTCCTGGCGAAATAATTGGCCACGCTGGCGATGGCGTCGGCCGGGTTGTTCCAGATGTCGCGCCGGCCGTCGCCATCGCCGTCGGCGGCCAGCTTGCGATAGCTGCTGGGCATGAACTGCGGCATGCCCATGGCGCCGGCATAGGAGCCCAGCGGGCCCAGGTAATCCATGCCCTCCTCCCGGCACAGCAGCAGGAACTGCTCCAGCTCGCTGCGGAAGAAGCCGGCGCGGCGCGGGTAGTCGAAGCCCAGGGTCGAGAGTGAGTCGATCACCCGGTACTTGCCTGGCTTGACGCCATAGGCGCTCTCGATGCCGATGATCGCGGTCGCCATCTCCGGCGGCACGCCGTAGCGGGATTTGGCCCGGGCCAGCGCCGCCTCGTTGAGCGCCATGAAGTCGCGCCCGCCGTTGATGCGCTTCTCGGTCAGGAACAGCTTGCGGTAGGCGTGCCAGGGCTTGGCCTCGTAGGGCTTGGCCATGGCGTCGAGGATGGCGGGCACGCTGCCGGCCTGGTCGAAGGCGCGGGTCAGTTCGGCCATGCCGAAACCGTGCTTGCGGCTCATCTCGGCGATGAAGTCACGGACCTCGGGGCGCTGGGAAATGCCCGGCGCCGGCGGCAGCAGGACCTTGGGTTCGTCGGCATCGGGCCGGGGCGCGGCCTGCCGGGGCGGCTTGCGGTCGACGGGCGCCGGCACGGTCGAGGGGGTCGGCGTGGAGCAGCCGCCCAGCGCGAGGCTGGCGGCGGCGAGAAAGACGGCGATCGGGCTCGTTTTCATGATGCGCGGGTGGTGTGAAGCGAAAAGCGAAGCATAGCGGCAAGGGCGCGTCGGGCCAATGCGGTTTCAGTCGCGCCGGCGGAGCCGGTGCACCTCGATGGACATGAGGATGCCGAAACCCGCCAGCAGCGTGACGGTGGAGGTGCCGCCATAGCTGACCAGCGGCAGGGGCACGCCGACCACGGGCAGGATGCCGATGACCATGCCGATGTTGACGAAGATGTAGACGAAGAAGGTCAGGGCCAGGGCGCCGGCCAGGTAGCGGCTGTAGCGATCCTTGGCCTGAACGACGATGTACAGGCAGCGGGCCAGGATGATGCCATAGGCGGCCAGCAGGCCCAGGCAGCCGACCAGGCCGAACTCTTCCGCCAGCACCGCGAAGATGAAATCGGTCGAGCTCTCGGGCAGGAACTCCAGGCGCACCTGGGTGCCGCTCAGCCAGCCCTTGCCGACCACGCCGCCGGAACCGATGGCGATTTTCGACTGGATGATGTGGTAGCCGCGGCCCAGGGGGTCGGCCTCCGGGTTGAGCAGCATCAGGATGCGGTCGCGCTGGTAGCCGTGCAGGAAGCGCCACAGCACCGGCAGCGAGCCGACGCCGAGGATCAGCAGGCCGGCCAGGTAGCGCCAGCCGATCCCGGCCAGGAAGACCACCGCCGCGCCCGAGGCCGCGACCAGGATCGCCGTGCCGAGATCGGGCTGACGGGCGATCAGCAGCACCGGCAACAGGATCAGCACGGCGGAGACCAGCAGCTGGAGCCGCCCGGGCGACGGCAGGGCGCGCGACAGGAACCAGGCCAGCATCATCGGCGTGGACAGCTTGGTCAGCTCGGATGGCTGGAAACGGACGAAGCCCAGGTCCAGCCAGCGCTGGGCGCCCATGCTGACCTTGCCGAACAGCAGCACCAGCACCAGCATGACGATGCCCACCAGGTACAGGATCGGGCTGGCATTGAACAGCTGGCGCGGATGCACGCAGGCGATGGCGAGCATCACGCCCAGGGCCAGCAGCAGGCGCAGCGCCTGGCGCAACAGCACCTGCGGATCCTGTCCGGAGGCCGAGTACAGCACCGCCATGGCCACGGCCGAGAGCAGCAGCAGGCCGCCGAGCAGCGGCCAGTCCAGCGGCAGGCGCCGCAACGGGCCGGCCGGCGCGTCGGGCGCCAGCCGCAGGCGCAGCAGATGGTGGTCGATCTTCATGGCTGGTCCTGCAACAGGTACTGGTCGATGACCCGGCGGGCGATCGGTGCCGCCACGGTGCCGCCGTGACCGGCATTCTCGGCGAGCACGGCCACGGCGATGCGCGGCGCCTCCGCCGGCGCGAAGGCGATGAACCAGGCGTGATCGCGCAGCGACTGGGTCACCCGCATGCTCTTGTAGCTCTTGCCCTGGGCCACGGAAAACACCTGCGCGGTACCGGTCTTGCCGGCCATGCGATAGCTCAGCCCGGCGGCAATGCGGCGGGCGGTGCCGCGCTGCACCACGTCGACCATGGCGCCGACCACGGTATCCCAGTGCCCGGGATCGATCGGCCGGCCGCCCGCGGGCGATCTCGGGTAGGGATGCTCGACCTCCCAGCCGGCCTTGATGCGCTTGACCAGGCGTGGCTCGACAGCCAGGCCGCGGTTTGCCAGCACCGCCGTCGCCCTGGCCATCTGCAGCGGGGTGACGGTGACGAACCCCTGGCCGATGCCGGCGATGACGGTATCGCCAGCCCGCCATTCAGCCTTGCGGTACTTGCGCTTCCATTCCTCCGAGGGGTAGATGCCGGCCTTCTCGCCGGCGATGTCCAGCCCGGTCACCTGGCCGAGACCGAAGCGGCCGTGCATGAAGTCGTGCAGCCGGCGGATGCCCAGGCGGGTGGCCAGATCGTAGTAGTAGACGTCGCAGGACTGGACGATGGAAAGCCGCATGTCGGTCGGCCCATGTCCGCCATGCGCCCAGTCCCGGTATTGGTGGCGCGAGCCCGGCAGGCGGAAATACCCGGGGCAGGCAACACGGTGGGCCGGCGACAGGCCAAGCAGTTCCAGCCCGGCCAGGGCCTCGAAGGGCTTGACGGTGGAGCCGGGGGGGTAGGTGCCGCGGGTGGCGCGGTCGTACAGCGGCCGCGCCTCGTCCTGCTGCAGGGCGGCATAGCGCTCGCGGCTGATGCCCTGGATGAACGGGTCGGGATCGTAGCTGGGCTTGCTGGCCAGGGCGAGGACATCGCCGTTGCGGGGATCGATGGCCACCACCGCGCCGTGATACTCGCCCAGGGCATCCATGGCGGTCTGCTGCAGGCGGATGTCGAGCGACAGGAACAGGTCGGTACCGCTCACCGGCTCGTGCCGGCCCAGCCGGCGCACCATCCGGCCCCTGACGTTGGCCTCGTATTCCTCGTGGCCGGTGAGCCCGTGCAGCAGGGTCTCGTAGCTCTTTTCCAGCCCGCTCTTGCCGATGAAGAAGCTGCCGCGATACTGGGCGGGGTCGAGGCTGGCCAGCTCCTTGTCGTTGATGCGGGCGATGTAGCCGACCACATGGGCGGTCAGTTCCCGATAGGGGTAGGTGCGCATCATGCGCGTGTGGATTTCGGCGCCGGACAGCCAGGGCAGCCGCACAGCCACCCGGGCCGCCTGCTCCTCGGACAGGCCCAGGCGCAGCGGCACGCTCTCGAAGGGCTTGCGCATGGCGCGCTGCGCGTGGAATTGCCGCAGTTCGGACGGGCTCAGGTCGAGCACCTCGGTCAGCTGCTCCAGCAGCCGGGGCCAGTCCTCGACCTGCTCCGGGACGATCTCGAGATTGAAGGTCACGACATTGTCGGCCAGGGGCTCGCCGTTGCGGTCGTAGATCATGCCCCGGTTGGGCGGCAGCGGCGCGATCTTGATCTGGTTCTCGCGCGACAGGCTGGCGTACTGCTCGTGGCCGGCAATCTGCAGGTAGACCAGCCGCACCACCAGCGCGACCACGGCCAGCAGCATAACCGCCACGCTGGCGATGATGCGGTTGAGGAACAGCCGGTTCTCGCGGAAATCGTCCCGGATCGACAGATTCTCGCTCATGGCTCTCGCGCCAGGGTGCCGGGACCGCGCAGCAGCGCGCGGAGCACCGGCCAGGCGAGGGCGCCGCTCAGGGCCGGCAGCCAATAGGCGGCCCGCACGGATTCGGCCAGTTCGGCAGGCCGGGTCCAGAGGACGAGCAACTGCCCGAGCAGCAGCAACAACAGCACCCACAGGCCCTGCAGGGGCAGCGGCAGCCCCAGCAATCGTGACCGCAGGCGCAGGTTGAGGTAGACCATGACGGCATAGGCCAGGGCCTGCTGGCCGAGCAGCCGGCCGGTCAGGGCGTCGGCCAGCAGGCCGAACAGCCAGGCGGTGAGGATGCCGACACGCCCGGGCGCCTGCAGGCTGCCCTGCAGCAGCAGCAAGGCCAGCCAGTCGGGGCTGAGGGCAAACCAGCCCGGCGGCAACGGCAGCAGGCGCAGCAGCAGGGCCAGGAGCAGGCCGGACGGCCTAGCGAGCGGCATGGTCGGGGTCGGTCGCAGTGCCGGCCTGGCTGACGGCGGGAATGCGCGGAATGGGCGTCGCATCGCTGCGAACCACCAGCAGTTCCCGGTTGCGGTCCAGCTGTGCCACGGGCACCGCCCGCAGCGCGCCGCTACCGGGCTCGGGGACCATGCGGGCAACCGGGTAGCCGGCCGGGAATCCGCCGCCCATGCCGGAGGTGACCAGCAGGTCTCCCGCCTGGATGTCGGCGCTGCCGGCCAGATAGGGCAGCTCCAGCCGGTCGCTGGCGCCGGTACCGACGGCGATGGTCCTGAGTCCGTTGCGATTGACCTGCACCGGCAGCGCGTGGCTGGCATCGGTGATCATGATCACCTCGGCGTTGTGCACCGTCACCCGCAGCACCTGGCCGACAACGCCGTTGCCGTCGACCACCGCCTGACCGGGCTGCAAGCCGTGCCGGCTGCCCTTGTTGACGACGATGAGGTTCTCGTAGGGCACGACGTTGATGGCCAGGGGCTCGGCGATCAGCACCTGATCGCCGACCTTGAAGGTGGTGTCGAGCAGGCCGCGCAAGCGGATGTTTTCCTGTTCCAGGGCTTCCAGCCTGAGCTGCCGGCCCTGCAGAATCAGGGCCTCGCGCCTAAGGCGCCGGTTTTCCTCGGCCAGCTCGGCATGTGCCCGGCGCTGCTCGCCGAATTCGCGGGCCAGCCGCGCCGGGGCGCTGGCGGCATAGCGGATGGGATCGATCAGGTAGGCCAGCGGCTGGCGCAGGGAGGCGAGCGCGCCGCGCCGCTCCAACGAGACGAGGATCAGCGAGGCGAGCAGGCACAGGACCAGCTTCAGATGCAGCGTCGAGCCGTTGGCGAACAACGGCCGCGAATCGCTTCTGGCGCGCATGCGGCGGAGTTGGCGAGCGTCGATCGGCCCGGGGGCGCCTCACTCCATCGAGAAGATCGCCATGCCCTTGGTATCCAGGAGTTCGAGCACACGGCCGCCGCCCCGGGCCACGCAGGTCAGCGGATCCTCGGCGATGTGCACGGGCAGGCCGGTTTCCTCGGAGATCAGCCGGTCGATGTCCTTGAGCAGGGCGCCGCCGCCGGTCAGGTAGATGCCGCGCTCGGCCACGTCGGAGCCGAGCTCGGGCGGGGTCTGCTCCAGCGCCGTCTTGACGGCGTCGACAATGCCCTGCAGGGGCTCCTGCAAGGCTTCGAGAATCTCGTTGCTGCTGAGCACGAAGCTGCGCGGCACGCCCTCGGACAGGTTGCGGCCGGTGACCTCCAGCTCCTTGATTTCGCTGCCGGGATAGGCCGAGCCGATCTCGTGCTTGATGCGTTCGGCGGTCGCCTCGCCGATCAGCGTGCCGTAGTTGCGACGCACATAGCTCATGATGGCGTCGTCCAGGCGGTCGCCGCCTATGCGGGCGGACGCGGAGTAGACGATGCCGTTGAGGGAGACGATGCCCACTTCCGAGGTGCCGCCGCCGATGTCCAGCACCATGGAGCCGCGCGCCTCGTCGACCGGGAGACCGGCCCCGACCGCCGCCGCCATGGGCTCCTCGATCAGGTAGACCTCGCGGGCACCGGCACCCAGCGCCGATTCCTTGATGGCGCGCCGCTCCACCTGGGTGGAACCGCTGGGCACGCAGATCAGCACGCGGGGACTCGGCCGGAACCACTGGCTCTCGTGAACCTTGTGGATGAAATACTGGAGCATCTTCTCGGTGATCGTGAAGTCGGCGATGACGCCGTCCTTCATTGGCCGGATCGCCGTGATGTTGCCGGGCGTGCGGCCCAGCATCGACTTGGCCTCGGAGCCGACGGCGGCGATGCTCTTCTGGCCGCGGGCCCGGTCCTCGCGGATCGCCACCACCGAGGGCTCGTCCAGCACGATCCCCTTGCCCCGGCAATAGATCAGGGTGTTCGCAGTGCCGAGGTCGATGGACAGGTCGGTCGAGTAAAAACCCCGGAGCTGCTTCAGAAACATGATCTTTCCGCCGTCCAAAAATCAGCTATTTAACAACGGCCGGTCAGGTGTCGCAAGGCAGCCCCGACGTGATCGGGATACCCCGCCGGGGCGCACGGCACGGTCCGTCATCCAGGCGCCGGCGCGACCGCAAGGACATTGTCCGCGGCGACCCCGAGCCGATGCTTTGACGTTACCGATGGATTTCCCGAATAATGGTGGACATTCCCATCCCCAGCCTTCCGCTTAGAGTGAGCAAAAACCATGTCCCTTACCTCTGAAGAGGTCAATCGCATTGCCTGGCTGGCCCGGCTGGCCATCGACCCGGACAAGACCGCCGCCTACGCCCGCGACCTGTCCGGCATCCTGGATTTCATCGAGCAGATGGGTACCGTGGACACCGACCAGGTGACGCCCATGGCGCACCCGCTGGACCAGGTCCAGCGCCTGCGGCCCGATACCGTGACCGAAGCCGATCAGCGCGCGCTGTTCCAGGCCCAGGCGCCGGCCGTCGAAGCCGGCCTGTATCTGGTGCCGAAAGTCATCGAGTAAACCCCTCCCGAGGCAGCGGCACGCCGCGCGCCGGCGCAGCCGACCGCCCGCCGCCCCGGCCATCCGCCCGGGATCTTCCGGAACCGAACCATGCACGAGAACACCATCGCCGAGCTGGCGCTCGGCCTCAAGAACAAGGACTACAGCAGCGAGGAGCTGACCCGGGCCTGCCTGGACCGCATCCAGGCGCTGGACGGCGAGCTGAACGCCTTCATCACCGTGACCGGGGAGGCCGCGCTGGCCGCCGCCCGGGCCGCCGACGCCCAGCGGGCGCGCGGCGAGGCGGGGCCTCTGACCGGCATCCCCATCGCCCAGAAGGATATCTTCTGCACCCGGGGCGTCCGCTCCAGCTGCGGCTCCAGGATGCTCGACAACTTCGTCTCGCCCTATGACGCCACGGTGGTCGAGCGCTTCCACCAGGCCGGCGCGGTGATGCTGGGCAAGCTCAACATGGACGAATTCGCCATGGGCTCGTCCAACGAGACCAGCTTCTACGGGCCGGTGAAAAACCCCTGGGATACCGGCACGGTGCCGGGGGGCTCCTCCGGCGGCTCGGCGGCGGCGGTGGCCGCGCGGCTGGCGCCCGGCGCGACCGGCACCGACACCGGCGGCTCGATCCGCCAGCCGGCCGCGTTCTGCGGCATCACCGGCCTCAAGCCGACCTATGGCCGGGTCTCGCGCTGGGGCATGATCGCCTTCGCCTCCAGCCTCGACCAGGCCGGCCCCATGGCGCGCACCGCCGAGGACTGCGCCCTGATGCTGCAGGTCATGGCCGGCTTCGACCCGCGCGACTCGACCAGCGTCGACCAGCCGGTACCGGATTATTCGGCCACGCTCGGCGACAGCCTGGAGGGCCTGCGCATCGGCCTGCCGAAGGAGTTCTTCGGCGAGGGGCTCGACCCCGAGATTGCCCGCCTGGTCCACGCGGCGGTCGACGAGTACCGCCGGCTGGGCGCGACCGTGAAGGAGGTCTCCCTGCCGCACATGCACCTGTCGGGCCCGGCCTACTACGTCGTCGCGCCGGCCGAGTGCTCCTCCAACCTGGCCCGATTCGACGGGGTCCGCTACGGCTACCGCTGCGCGGAGCCGAAGGATCTCAAGGACCTCTACATGCGCTCGCGCGGCGAGGGTTTCGGTGCCGAGGTCCAGCGTCGCATCCTGATCGGTACCTATGCCCTGTCGGCCGGCTATTACGACGCCTACTATCTCAAGGCGCAGAAGATCCGTCGCCTGATCAGCGAGGATTTCCGGCGTGCCTTCGAGGACGTGGATGTGATCATGGGACCGACCTCGCCCTCGGTGGCCTTCCGCTTCGGCGAGAAGAGCGCCGACCCGATCGCCATGTACCTGTCGGACATCTACACCATCGCGGTGAATCTGGCCGGTTTGCCGGGGATGTCGATCCCGGTGGGCTTTTCCAACCGGCTGCCGGTGGGGATGCAGATCATCGGCGATTATTTCGCGGAAGAGCGCTTGTTGAACGTGGCGCATCGCTATCAGCAGGTCACGGATTGGCATCGGCAAGCGCCCGCGTTGTGAATATGGATTAGCCGGGCGCTGCCGCCATGGCCGGGGACCGCGCCTATGAGATGCTCTGGGATTGCGGCTACTGCGGTGCCCAGAAACTCCTGGGCAAGAGCCAGAAATTCTGTCCCCAGTGCGGTGCGCCGCAGGATACCCAAGCCCGCTATTTCCCGGACGAACCGGACAAGGTCGAAGTCCTGGGCCATCGCTACGAAGGGGCCGACAAAATCTGCCCGGCCTGCCAAGCGCCGAACGGGGCTTTGGCGGAATTTTGCGGGCGCTGCGGTTCGCCTTTGAGCGAAGCGGCCAGGGCGAAGCGGCTCCAGGACCAAGTGCGGGCCGACGAGGCCAAATTCGCCGCCAGCCTGTCGCTACGCCAGCAAGAGGCGGAACGGCGGCGGTGGCCCCTCCGGCCCGGACAGGGAATCAGCGGCTTTATCTTTGGGTTGCGGTGGTGGTGTCCGGCCATTACTGGCGGCAAGCGATCCAGATCGAGCGTTACGGGCCGGTGGCCGAATCGGCGTGGTGCGATTCCATGCCGTTCGCGGCCTATGGGGTTGCCCGGCATTCGGAAATCCGCTCGTATCAACAAATCCCCGACGGCCAGGATTGCCAGATGCGGCGGGTGGACCGGGGCGATGGCACCTTCACCGAGCATCAGGAATGCCGCCCCAAATACCGCAGCGAACCCGTCTACGACCAGCGCTGCGATTACCGCATCGACCGCTGGTCGTGGAGCCGCGAGGCCAGCGCCGAAGGCCACGACCTTGCGCCGCGCTGGCCGTCAACGGGTTTGGCGGGTGCCCGCCCATGCCTGGGTTGCGAGCGGGAAGGCGGGCGCGAATCGCGCTTCGAGGTCTTGCTGCGCGGCCAGGGCCGGGAGTACCGCTGCGGCTTGGCGCAGGAAGCTTGGCGCGGGATGCGGGACGGCAGTCGTTGGACCCTCAAGGTCGGGGCGGTGGATAAGCAACCGCGTTGCGATAGCTTGAAGCCGGTGGATTGACCGAAACGGGCGGGTTTTAATCGAATATTGAAGAGGTGGAATCCATGACTGGCATTTATGGCGACGCGCACCGGCACATGCAGGCTTTATTTGAAACCACCGCCCTGGCCGACCGGGTACGCGATATCATCGTGGCCCCGGACATCGCCGACCCGCATAAAGGCTTCATCGAAACCCGCGACCTGTTCTTCCTCAGCACGGTCGATCATCGGGGTTTTCCAACCTGCTCGTACAAGGGCGGCGCACCCGGCTTCGTCCGGGTCTTGGATGGCAAAACCCTGGCCTTCCCCAGCTACGACGGCAACGGCATGTTCCTGTCCATGGGCAATATCGCCGCCAATCCCAAGGTGGGCCTGTTGTTCATCGATTTCGAGACGCCGCACCGGATCCGGGTCCACGGCACCGCCCGTGTCGATCCCGCCGATCCCTTGCTTGCGGGCTTCCCCGGCGCGGAATTGCTGGTGCGGGTCGAAGTCGCCGAAATCTTCGTCAACTGCCCGCGCTATATCCACAAGCACCAGCGCGTCGCCGCTTCCCAATACGTGCCACAGGCGGATGGCCCGGCTCCATTGCCGCCCTGGAAGCGCATCGACGCCGTGCAAGATGTGTTGCCGGAGCGGGATAGGGGCCGGGTGGCGGATCATGGCGGCACGATCACGCCGGAGGAATACGGTGCCCTGGTCATGAAAGGCGAGGCGTGAGTTGCTCGCCCAACCTGGCTATTGGCCGGAATAATTTTTACTGACGATTTAAGGTATCACTCATGCAATGGGAAACCGTCATCGGGCTGGAAATCCATGCCCAGCTCGCCACCAAGTCCAAGATTTTCTCCGGCGCCGCCACCGCCTATGGCGCCGAGCCGAACACCCAGGCCTGCGCCATCGATCTGGGCCTGCCTGGCGTGCTGCCGGTGCTGAACGAGGACGCCGTGCGCATGGCGGTCAAGTTCGGCCTGGCCATCGGCGCCACCGTCGCGCCGCGCTCGGTGTTCGCGCGCAAGAACTACTTCTACCCCGACCTGCCCAAGGGCTACCAGATCAGCCAGTACGATCTGCCGGTGGTCAGCACCGGCCAGCTCGTCATCGAGGTGGACGGCGTGGAAAAAACCATCGGCATCACCCGCGCGCATCTGGAGGAGGACGCGGGCAAGTCGCTGCACGAGGACTTCCACGGCTTTTCCGGCATCGATCTCAACCGCGCCGGCACGCCGCTGCTGGAAATCGTCTCCGAGCCGGACCTGCGCTCGGCCAAGGAGGCGGTGGCCTACATGAAGAAGCTGCATGCCCTGGTGCGCTATCTGGAAATCTGCGACGGCAACATGCAGGAAGGCTCGTTCCGCTGCGACGCCAACGTCTCCATCCGCCCGAAGGGCCAGGAGACATTCGGTACCCGCGCCGAGATCAAGAACCTCAACTCGTTCCGTTTCGTCGAGAAGGCGATCAACTTCGAGATCGAACGCCAGATCGAGATTCTGGAGAGCGGCGGCCAGGTAATCCAGGAAACCCGGCTGTACGACTCCGCCAAGGACGAAACCCGCTCCATGCGCAGCAAGGAGGAAGCCAACGACTACCGCTACTTCCCCGATCCGGACCTGCTGCCGCTGGAAATCAGTACCGGCTTCATCGAGGAGGTCAAGGCCACGCTGCCGGAGCTGCCGGACGCCAAGCGTGACCGTTTCAAATCCCTGTACGAGTTAGGCGACTATGATGCAGAGGTATTAACCGCGACCCGTGAGCTTGCCGATTTCTACGAAGACTACAAAGCAAAGGTCGACGCAATGGTAGGCGTCAACCCGGTATTGACCATTAGCACGGCGAAGCTTTGCGCTAACACTGTTATGGGGGACTTGTCGGCAGCTCTTAACGCTGATGGCCTGGAAATTACCGAGTCGAAGATTGATACAGAAAGGCTTGCTGGATTAACCGCACGCGTCGCTGACGAAACTATTTCCGGCAAGATCGCTAAGCAGGTATTTGAAGCGATGTGGAACGAAGGCGGCAGCGCCGACGACATCATCGAGCAACAGGGGCTCAAGCAGATCACCGATACCGGCGCCATCGAGGCCATCATCGACCAGATCATCGCCGCCAATCCGGACCAGGTCGCGGGCTACCGGGCCGGCAAGGAGAAGCTGTTCGGCTTCTTCGTCGGCCAGGCCATGAAGGCCACCCAGGGTAAGGCCAATCCGGCGCAGCTCAACGAGCTGCTGAAGCAGAAGCTCTCCTGAGCATCCCCGCGAGACGCGCCGTGACCACACCCGACCCCGCCAGCCGACCGACGCTGGCCGACCTGCTGCCGAAGCTGATGGGCTTCGCCCGGCTGGTGCAGAACCTCGCCAACCGCTTCAAGGGACTGGCACGGTGGCTCGCCATCAGCGGCGTCCTGTCAGCCCTGCTGCTGGACTGGCTGACCGTCCGCGCCTGGGATCTGTCGGCGACCTGGGCAGTCGTGCTCGGCACGCTCCTGCTCCTGCCCGGCCTGGTGCTGGGCTGGAGCTGGTACGTGCTGGTGGAAGCCAGCAACCTGCCGCAGCGCGTCGCCCAGTGGGCCGGACAGGCAAAGCACCTGGCCGGTGGTGTGGCGCAGCGCCTGCTGGCCGACAAGCCGCCGGCCGAGACGAGCGGCCGCCTGGGCGACCTGCGCAAACTGGGCGGGCTGACCTACGACATCGCCGCGATGGGCCTCGACGCCACCGACCTCATGGCCATCCTCGGCGGCACCCTCAGTTTCACCAACCCGGTGTTCCTGCTGGTACTGGCGATTTCGGCCGGGCTGATCGTGCTGCTGAATCTCACGGCAACGATCATGGCTCTGATCGCACTGTTCTGACAGGTCCTCAGATATCGTGCGCGCAGGCGCGCGCGAGGCACAACCGAAAACGTCAAGCCCCGTTCCCACGGCACGGGGCAGGGGTTTGATCGCCAAGCCGAGGCAAGCGAGCCCACGCGGGCCATACCGATTGCCTATCCCTTTCCTGGATAGCAAGGACGCTGCATCGACATCCGCCCAGACATCTAGCGACGCAGACCAGCATAGTAGCGCGCCAGCTGCCTGATCTCGTCCTCGTTCAGCTGCTGGGTGATGCTGTGCATGCGACCGTAGAGGTCGTTGTGGCGGGCGCCGCTCTTGTAATCGAGCAGCGTCTGTTCGAGATAGGCGGCGTTCTGCCCGGCGATGGCGGGCACGTCGATCTTCTGGCCCTTGCCGCTGGCCTCGTGGCAGGCGGCGCAGGGCGGCAGGATGCGGCGGCTGTCGCCCATCTCAACCAGGACCTCGGCGGCTTCCGAGGCCGGCTCGGTCTTGGGCGCGGGTGGCAGCGCCTGCTGGCTGTAGTGGGCCGCGACATGCGCCATGTCCTCGGCCGACAGGCCGGCAACCAGGCCGGTCATGACCGGATTGTCGCGGCTGCCGTCCTTGTAGTCCTGCAACTGCTTGTAGAGGTAGGGCGCCAGCTGGCCGTCGAGATACGGGAACTGCCCGCCGTTGGCATGGCAGGCGGCACAGGTTTCCGCGATGGCCTTGCCCTTGGCGGCATCGCCGCGCTTGAGGGCCGCGAGCTGTTCTGGGGTCCAGGCGACCTTGGAGGAGGGTTCGGCCCATGCCGCGCCGACCGAGACCGCCATCAGCAGGGTGGCAAGCCAATAGCCTGTTTTCATGATCAATACCCCCATCCGGTCGAGCCGAAGGTTTTCGTCAGGAAGAACTGCGCGATCGGATAGCCGAAGTTGGCCAGCATCAGCGCGAGGATGATGACGTTCCAGACACCGAAGCCATTCAGCAGCGGCGGCACGCGGCCGCCCGCGGGCTCGCTGTCGGCGTAGCGGATTTCGGCGATGGCCTCGCTCACCGGCTCGCCGCGCTTCTGGGACTTGGCCAGGATGTGCAGGAACAGTAGGGCCGAGCCGAGCAGGACCGCACCACCGATGATCATGGCCAGCTCGTAGGGATCCCAGGCCAGCGTCAGCACGCTGTTGTAGGCGACGCTGGAAATGCGCCGTGGCTGGCCGAGGAGGCCGAGGATATGCCAGGGCGTGCTGAGGATGATCATGCCGATGAACCAGCTCCACAACTGCACCAGGGGCAGGGCACCCGGAATCAGCGCCTTGCCGGTCACCCGCGGCCACACGGCGTAGGCGACCGCAAAGTACAGGATGACCGTGGTGCCGCCGAAGATGAGATGGAAATGCCCCGGCACCCAGGCGGTATTGTGGACCATGGCATTCATGGCATAGCTGGCGTTGACGATGCCACCGAAACCGCCGGCGATCAGCATCAGGAACGCCAGGATGGCTGCCAGCACCAGCGGGTTACGCCAGGGCAGCGCGCCGATCCAGCCAAACAGCCCCGTGCCGCCGGCATCGCGGCCGGCTTTCTCCAGCGAGGCGACCACGGTGAAGCCGGTCAAGAGGGTCGGCACGGCCACCAGGAAGGTACCGATGCCATGGATCATCTTGAAGCCCTTGCCCTGCTCGGGGTCCATGTACAGGTGATGGAAGCCGATCGGCAAGCCGAACACCAGCAGCAGGACGAAAGCGAGGCGGGCGAGGTCCTGGCTGAACAGCTTGCCGCCGGCCGCCTGGGGCACCAGGCAATAGAGGGCGATGTAGGCCGGAATCAGCCAGAAGTAGACGATCGGGTGCAGGGTCCAGGAGAACAGTGTGCGAGCCAGCCCCACGTCGATGGTATCGATCCAGCCCAGTACCCAGGGAATCAGCTGGAACACGGCCTCCAGCGCCACGCCGGCACTGGTCCACAGCCACAGCAGGGCATTCGCGGTATTGGCGAACATGGGCAGCGGCACGGGTTCGCCCGGATGGGCCTTTTTCCACTGAGCGAACATCACCACCATGATGGCGGCCCAGAACCAGGAACCGACGATCAGCAGGGTGGCGCCCAGGTAGAAGAACGCGCTGGCCTGCACCGGCGGATAGAAGGTGTACAGCACCGAGGCCTTGCCCAGCAGCAGCGGAACCGCCGCCATCAGGGTTCCGGACACGGAGATGGCGAACCCGGCCCAGGCCAGGCGCGGATTCCAGATCGGCATCTTCAGGCTGCTGGTCGCCACCAGATAGCCGAAGCCCATGATGAAGAAGGTGGTCAGCACGAACCCCATGAGGACACCATGGGTGCTGACGGAGGCGAAGTAGACCTGTGGCGACTGGATGGCGGCGATCAGGCCGCTGCGCTCCAGCACCTGATAGAAGCCCAGGAGGCAGGCCAGGCCGAAGGCCCCGAAGGCGAGCCAGAAATGGCCCAGCACGAAGATTCTGAAGTTTTTCTCAGCCATGCCCTTATCTCCCCGTCGTTTGCGTGGTGCCGGACTGCCAGCTTTCGCGCGACACGACCGTGACCTTGCTCCACATATGGTCATGTCCCATGCCGCAGTATTCATTGCACAGCATCGGGTACTCGCCGGGCTTGGGGAAGGTGGTCGTCAGCGTGGAAACGTAGCCGGGCACAACCATGGTGGCCATGTTGGTCATGGGCACGTGAATGCCGTGCAGGACATCGGCGCTGGCCACCCGGAAGGTGACCGGCTGGCCGGCCGGAATGCGAATCTCGCGCGGATAGAAACCGTAGCGGGCGGCGACCAGCGTCACGCGGATGCTGCCGTCCGGCAGCGTGGCGACGCCCAGCCTGTCCTCGGCGAATTCCTCGCTGAGATGCAGACGGGCGGAATCGATGGTTTCCATCGCGCCGGGCGGATGCACGTGCTTGACGAGGCCCGTGTAGAGGATGGCGGCCACGAAGGTGCCGACCATGGCCAGGGCGACGTAGATCCAGCGTTTCTCCAGCGGATCGACGTGCAACCTGGCTGGCAGGTCGCGCAGTTCCCGGAGCTCGGCGGCCAGCGGCGATCTCTGATCAGAATCGTGATTCTTGTCCATCGTGAAACTCCGCTAATGCACCGTGCCACGCGGCAGGAAAACCCCGAAATACAGGAATAACCAGGCCGCAAGCATGGCGATGGCCACCATGCACAGCAAGGCCCAGGTTCCAATCGGCGTAAACTCCGACGTGATGGGCGGCTTATTTTCGTTTTCCATGACCCATACCCCTTTTATGTCGCAACAAACCAGACGTTCGGAGTGTGCAATGCGGTATGGGCAAAAGCAAGCGCAATCATGTGACCGCCGCTCACGTCAGTTCCGGGAACCGGGCGGCGATGCGACGGGATGGTCTGCGACCTTCGCGCTGGCGGCCGGCCGCCGGGCCGGTTCGGGAGCCTTGGCAACGCAAGCGGGCGCCGCCGGAAGATCGCTCGCAGTCAGGATTGACGGGGCAAGCCTTGGTCGAATCCCGGCGGGAAACGCGGGTTGATGGGGGATGGGAAGGACGCCGGGGCAAGACGCCGGCCGTGCTTGGCCGAAGGTTCTGCCGCGAGGGCTGTGAGGAAAGAGAGGACCCGATCCCGCACGCATGGCCGGGATTTCCGGGTGCCAGAACGGAAACGGGGCCGATAACGGCCCCGCGAAGCGTCAGCGCCTGACCGGAGGGGCGATCAGAAGCGGCGACCGCCGCCGAAGCCACCGCGATCGTTGCGATCGCCGCCGAAGTTGCTGCGACGCGGACCCGCGGAGCGGTTGTCGTCGCGCGGACGCGCTTCGTTGACGGTGATGGTACGGCCACCCAGGTCGGTCTGGTTCAGCTTGTCGATCGCGACCTGCGCGCCGGCATCTTCCATTTCGACAAAACCGAAACCCTTGGACTGGCCGGTCATGCGGTCAGTGATGATATTGACGGAGGACACGTCGCCGAACTGGGCAAATGCCTCGCGCAGTTCATCCTGCGTGGTCTTGAAGGAAAGATTGCCTACGTAAATGTTTTTCATACCAACATCTCCAGCTCCGACAGGCCGTCGGAACTCAAACTTGACAAACAACAGTGGTCACGGGGACCGGTTCAACCTTGGGAGTTACTTCGTGGGAGAGCGGACTTCAAGAACGGAGCGGCTGAGACGCTGGATTCGCGAAGCAATAACGCGACGCCATGGAAGAACTGTACAGGCGAAGCTACGGTAACACGGCCTTTCCGTTTTGCCCACGTTTTTTTCGCCCCCTGCGCCCGCCGCTGACAGGCCGGCTTGAAGCCCCGGCAGGCCTGGCGTCTAATCGCTTCCATGCCGATATCCCGCCGCACTGGAAGCCGCCCGCAGGAGGCGCGAGGACTGCTGCTGATGTTGCTGGCCTGCGTTCTCTTCGCGCTGATGGCGAACTGCGTGTATGCGGCCTCCCGACTGGCGGTGCCAGTCGCAGCCAGCGTCATCAGCTTCGTCCGCGTGAGCGTCAATCTGGCGGCGCTACTCCTCCCGGCCATGGTGGCAGGCAACCTGCGCGGGCTGTTCGGTGACCTGCGGCTGGCACTCTGGCTGCGCGGGCTGTTCGGCGGCGTATCGCTGATGCTCTCGTTTGCCTCGATCCAGCGCATCGGACCGGGCGAAAGCGCCTTCCTGACGGCCAGCAGCGGCATCTTCGTCGCGGCGCTGGGACCGTGGGTCCTGTCGCAGCGGAACAGCCTGCGCGACTGGCTGGCGATAGCGGGTGCGGTGGCGGGCATGGTCCTGCTGTTCCGTCCCGGCCTGGATGCCGTCGACCTGACCGGCCGCCTGATGGGCGTGCTCTCGGGCTTCCTCGCGGCGCTGGCCTACCTGATGATCGCCCGCGCGGGCCGCAGCAACCCGCCCGCCACCGTGGTGTTCTACTTCTGCCTGGTGGCCGTGCTGTTCCATCTCGTCTGGTTCGCCTGGAGCGGTTTCGCACTGCCGGCGGGCGGCATGGCCTGGACCTGGTCGCTGACGGCCGGTATCGCCGGCAGTGCGGCGCAGCTGCTGCTCACCCGGGCCTACCAGCTGGCGCCGGCGATACTGGTCAGCGCGGTCGGCTACTCCGCGCCGGTGATGAGCATGCTGATGGGCATCGCCTTCTTTGGCGAGACACCCGACAGCACGGCCCTGATCGGCTGCGGCCTGATACTGGCCTGCGGGGTGGCGCTGCCCTTTCTCGCGGTCCGGCGGCTGCGGCCGGGTTGAAACCGAGCCGATCCCCGCCCGGTTCGATCCGTTTACAATGGATAGAAAAACCATCACGGAGCGCGCCATGTCACAGTCCCTGCTAACCCTGCTGCTGCTGTTCTGGTCCCTGCTGGCCTCGGCCCAGGAGGCCAGCGCCGAGATCCACCGCATCGATGCCCAGGGCGTCGGTGCGCGCCTCGGCACCGTCACCATCAGCGAAACCGCCGCCGGCCTGGCCTTCCAGCCGGATCTGGCCGGCCTGCCGCCCGGCCCGCATGGTTTCCATCTGCACGAGGGCAGCGGCTGCGCTCCCGGTGAAAAGGACGGCAAGGCTCAGGCCGGTCTCGCCGCCGGAGGCCATTACGATCCCGACAAGACCGGCCAGCACAAGGGCCCCGAGGGTGCCGGGCACAAGGGTGACCTGCCGGTGCTGAACGTGGCCGCCGACGGCACGGCCCGGGAAGCGATCGTCTCGAAGCGGTTGCGCCTGGACGAGGTCAGGGGACGGGCATTGATCATCCATGCGGAGGCCGACAACTACGCCGACCAGCCTGGCGGCGCGCGTATGGCCTGCGGGGTGATCCAGACCGTCAGCCGCTGAGCCACGGCCTGAGGACGTACCGGACAGCTGCCGCCCGAGACCGCGCCCCCACGATTTCCCCGTGCCACATCGCAAGCCTGCCCCAGCAACACTGCCCGACGCCGTCCTGGTCGAGGCCCCGGCCCGCCTGCACATGGGTTTTCTCGACCTGGGCGGCAGCCTGGGGCGGCGTTTCGGCAGCATCGGCGTCGGACTCGAGGAGATCGGTACCCAGCTGATCGCGGAGGCGGCCGACGAACTGCAGGTCAGCGGGCCCGACGCGGAGCGGGCGCGGCGTGGCGCGGAACGGCTGGCGGTCCATCTGGGCCGGGCCCTGCCGGCCCGCATCACCATCCGCGAAGCCATTCCAGGCCACGCCGGCCTCGGTTCCGGCACGCAGATGGCGCTGGCGGTGGGTACCGCGCTCGCTCGCCTGCACGGGCTCGATCTTGCCCCGGCGGAGATTGCCGCCATCACCCAGCGCGGCGCCCGCTCGGGCATCGGCATCGCCTGCTTCAAAGCCGGCGGCCTGGTGGTGGACGCGGGGCGCGGGGCGCGAACCGGGGTTCCGCCGGTGATCGCGCGGCTGGATTTTCCCGCGGACTGGCACTTCGTCATCGTGCTGGATCAGGCGGATCAGGGTCTGCACGGTCAGGGCGAGACCCAGGCCTTTGCCACGCTGCCGGAATTTCCCCGGGCCGCGGCCGCCCACCTGTGCCACCTGCTGGTAATGCAAGGTCTGCCGGCCCTGCTCGAAGCCGATCTGGTGGCCTTCGGCGACTTCGTCACCGCCCTGCAGGCCGCGGTGGGCGATCATTTCGCGCCGGCGCAGGGCGGCCGCTTCACCAGTCCGCGGGTCGCCGCAGCGCTGGACTGCCTGGCCGCCCAGGGTGGCGTAGGCATCGGCCAGAGTTCCTGGGGTCCGACCGGGTTCTGCCTGGCCGCCAGCCGGGCAGAAGCCGAGCGGCTGTGCGCGCGGTGCCGGGAACAGCAATCCGGCGAGGAGCACCTGCGCTTCCTCGTCGGCACTCCGCGCCGCCGCGGCGCCTTGGTGCAGGATCTGGCCGGCGCCCTTGCCTGATGCCGCCATCGGCACATCCCCGGCCTGCGCGCCCGATCTGCCGCCGCAACTGCTGCTGATCAGCTGCTCGGCCCGGGCGCTGGCACAGTCGGCGCAGCGGGCAGGCATGCGGGCCGTTGTCCTGGACCATTATGGCGATGCCGATACGCGCGCCGCCGCGGCAGCCGTGGCCGCCATCCCCGACACCGGACAGGGCTTCGATGACGCGGCGCTGCTGACCGCCGCGGCACGGCTGGCACCGGCCTGGGATTACCCGCTGGTCTGCGGCAGCGGCCTCGACGGGCAGCCCGAGGTGCTGGCCCGGCTGGGCCGCGAGCGGGTCATGCTCGGCAATCCGCCGTCAATCCAGTGCCAATTCCGCGATCCCCGGCACTTCTTCGAATGGCTGGATCGCTGCCGCATACCGTATCCCGAGGTCCGGTTCCAGCGCCCCCGCGATCCCGCCGGCTGGCTGATCAAGTCCGGTTGCAGCGAGGGGGGCAAGCGTGTACGCTTCTGCGCCCATCATGAGGCCGCTCCAGGCGATTATTTCCAGCGCCATATCGAAGGCGCCGCCCATTCGGCGCTGTTTCTGGCGAACGGCGAATCGGCGCGCCTGCTCGGCATCAATACGCTCTGGACGCTGGACCGCGGCGAGACCCCCTTCCTCTTCGCTGGCGCCATGAGCCACCCCCTGCCGCAGCATCCCCTGACCGGAACGCTATCCGGCTGGCTGGACCGGCTGGCGCGGGCAACGGGTCTCGTGGGCCTGGGCAGCCTGGATTTCGTGCTGGACCGACGGGGCCAGCCGCAGGTACTGGAGGTGAATGCCCGCCCCAGCGCCACCCTGGCCCTCCACGATCCCGACTACGCGGAAGGTCTTCTCGCCGCCCATGTTCGCGCCTGCCGCAGCGGCCAGCTGGTCGACATCGCCCCGGCCCGGCAGATCCGTGCCTTCCGCGTCGCGCTGGCACCCCGGACCATGACGCTGCCGGCGGATATCCGCTGGCCGGCCTGGGTCGCCGACCGGCCCATGCCCGGCACCCGCTGCGAAGCCGGCCAACCGCTGTGCACCGTGCTGGCCGCGACGCCGAACCCGGCGGCGACGCTCGCGCAGCTGGCACGGCGCCACCATCGCCTGAACGCCCTGCTGCCGCCATAACGGCATCCGGCCAAACCGACCACACCCCCACATCACTCACATCCGGAGACGAGCTTCATGCAATCCCACGTCAGCGTCAACGCTTACGCCCTGCCCATCGTCAAGTACATGATCGCGCATGCCGACCGGCTGCGGCTGAAGATCGACCGTCTGGCCAACAATTGCACCGTCATCGATGCAGGCATCCAGGCGGTCGGCGGTCTCGAAGCCGGCCGCCTGATCGCCGAGATCTGCATGGGGGGCCTGGGCAAGGTCAGCCTGATCCAGGATTCGACCTTCAAGCGCTGGCCGACCATGGTCAATGTCCACAGCACCAACCCGGTGTTCGCCTGCCTCGGCAGCCAGTACGCCGGCTGGAGCCTTGCCCATGGCGAGGGCAAGGGCGCCTTCTATGCCCTGGGTTCCGGCCCGGCGCGGGCGATGGCCACCAAGATCAAGGACGGCGTCGAAAAGCCGGTCGAGGAGCTTTACGAGGAGCTCGGCTATCGCGACGTGCACGGCGAAACCGCCATCGTCATGGAAGTCGACAAGGTGCCGCCGGTCGAGGTGATCGACAAGATCGCCCGGGCCTGCAAGGTCGAAACCGACAGCGTGCACGTGATCCTGACACCGACCTCCAGCCTGGCCGGTGGCATGCAGGTTGTCAGCCGGGTCCTGGAAGTGGCCCTGCACAAGGCTCACTCGCTGCATTTCCCGCTGGGCAACATCGTCGACGGCATGGCCTCGGCGCCGGTCCCGCCGCCGCACCCCAGCTTCGTCAAGGCCATGGGCCGCACCAATGATGCCATTCTCTTCGGCGGCACCGCGCACCTGTTCGTCAAGGGTAGCGACGAGGCGGCCAAGGCGCTGGCCACCGAGCTTCCCAGCTCGACCTCGCGCGACTACGGCAAGCCGTTTGCCGAGGTCTTCAAGGAGTACGGCTACGACTTCTTCAAGGTCGACGCCATGCTGTTCAGCCCGGCGCGGGTGATCGTGACCGCCATCGAATCCGGACACAGCTTCCACGCGGGCGCCCTGGACGAGGCCCTGCTCGACCGTTCGTTCGAGGAATAGTGCGGCCCTGCATCGCCATCTTCACCGAGGATCCGGGCTGGCACGGCAAGCGCCTGCGCGAGTCGCTGGCCGCGCGCGCCTGCGAGGCCCGCTTCCTGAGCCTCACCGCCTGCCGCCTGGACCTGGAGAGCGAGGGGCCGGGCATCTGGCTGCCCGGCCTGGAAGGCCGGCTGCCGGACGCCGTGTTCGTCCGCGGCGTGCCGGGCGGCACGCTGGAACAGGTGGTGTTCTACCTGAACATCCTGCATGCCCTTGCGACGCTGGACATCCCCGTCTACAACGATGGCCGCGCCATCGAGCGCACGGTCGACAAGGCCATGACCAGCTTCCTGCTGCGCCGCGCCGGCATCCCAACGCCGCCGACCTGGGTCATGAGCGATCCGCTGGCCGCCCGCGAACTGGCCGAGCGCGAACTCGCCAGCGGCCACCGGCTGGTGTCGAAACCGCTGTTCGGCTCGCAGGGCGATGGCCTGCGCCGCTACGACCGCCGCGAGGATCTCGACGGTTTCAGCGCTGACCAGGGCATGTACTACCTGCAGCGCTTCATCGATTCCGGGGACAGCTCGCACGACTTCCGCGTCTTCGTCATCGCCGGCAGGACCGTCGCCGCCATGCGCCGCTCCGGACTGACCTGGCTCAACAATGTGCATCAGGGCGCCATGTGCGAGCCGGTGCGGCTGGACGACCTGCGGCTCTGCCGCCTGGCCGAAGAGGCAGTGCGGGTGCTGGACATGGACTATGCCGGAGTCGACATCATCCGCGACCGGCAGGGGCGCTACGCCGTGCTGGAGGTCAACAGCATTCCCGCCTGGAAGGGTCTGCAGGGCGTGACCGATACCTCCATCGCCGATCGCCTGGTGGACGACCTGCTGGCCCGGCTCGACCCGGCCGTCCTCGACCGCCAGTGCGCCCCATGAGCGGCGCGGCTGTCCGGCCGGGCCGCCAGGCCGCGGCCGAAGCCGCCTATCGATGGGCCTGCGAACTGGAACTGAGAGCCTTCAAGCCCGGCAATGTCAGCCTGCATTCCGAAGGGCACGACATGACCGTGGAGGACTTCCGCCGCAGCGCCCGTGTCAGCGCGCCCTGGCTCTGCGAGCTCGAACTTGGCCTCGGCGAACGCATCTGCCGCGCCACCGAGGTCACCCGCGCCGAGGTCGGCTGCAACACCAATCTCGGCATCCTGCTGCTCGCGGCGCCCCTGCTGGCGGCCTTCCTCTCGCCGGTGCGGCGATCCTCGCTGCACGAAGCGCTACGGCAGACCCTCGCCACGACGTCCGTCGACGACGCGACCTGGGTCTACCGGGCCATTCGCTGTGCCAACCCGGCGGGCCTGGGAGATGCCGCCGAACAGGATGTCCACGACAAGCCGACTGTCTCCCTGTTCGACGCCATGCGCCTGGCCGCCGACCGCGACCGCGTGGCCCGGCAATACAGTGATTCATTTGCCGATATTTTCCGCATAGCGGTTCCACTGTATGATGCGCGGCTATCCCTTGGGGATGATGAAGAGTGGGCGACCGTAGCCGTGTTTGTCAGCTTTCTGAGCCGTCATCCGGATAGCCACATCGAACGCAAGTTCGGTGCGGACCAGGCCAGACAGGTTTCCAGCCGCACGACCGAGGCGGAAATCCGCCTGGCCGGATGCGAATCGACCCACCAGAGACTGGAGATCCTGCGTGACCTTGACAGGGAATTCAAGGCAGGCGGCATCAATCCAGGCACATCGGCGGACTTGACAGTGGCGACGCTCCTGGCGGCGCGACTGGGGAGTCAATACTGAAACGCGAGATTTCAGGCCACAGTGAGGAGACCGAAATACCAATAACAAGGCGGGCCCCCACCGGGTTCACCTGCCGGGGAGACATGCCAATGTCGATTCTTAGGAAGTTCTTTTCTTTCTTCAACAACGATAATACCGAGGACTTAAATATGGGAAAAATCAACAAGATGCTGGTTGGCGAGGCCCTGTGTGGCGGCGGTAACGAAATCGCCCACATCGACCTGATCATGGGTCCGCGCGGCAGCGCGGCCGAGACCGCGTTCGCCAACTGCGTCACCAACAACAAGGATGGCTTCACCAGCCTGCTGGCCGTGGTCGCGCCGAACCTGCTGTGCAAGCCCGCCACCGTGATGTTCAACAAGGTCACCATCAAGAACGGCAAGCAGGCCACCCAGATGTTCGGACCGGCCCAGCGCGGCGTCGCCATGGCGGTTGCCGATTGCGTGGAAGACGGCACCATCCCGGCCGACGAAGCCGATGACCTGTTCATCTGCGTCGGCGTCTTCATCCACTGGCTGGCCGAGGACGACGCCAAGATCCAGGACTACAACTACGAAGCGACCAAGCTGTCCATCAAGCGCGCCGTTGCCGGCGAGCCGAAGGCAGCCGACGTCGTGGCCCAGAAGGGTTCCGTCGAGCATCCCTTCGCGGCGCACAAGTAAGACGCCTCGCACTAAAAACGCTGCCCGGGCCTGGCCTCGGGCAGCGTTTTTTTTCGCCCTTCATTCCTCAGCGGCTGACCGTTTCCGCGTTGAACCGGCGAATCACCGCCGCATCGAGCCACTGCCGATGTATCGCGCTGGCCACCAGCACCGCCGCGGCTCCGGCCTGCTGCAGCGATTCCAGATCGGCAACATGGCGAACCCCGCCCGCCGCGATCAGGCGATGGCCGGGATAACGGCGCACATGACTTTCCAGGCGTCCGAGATCGGGGCCTTCCAGGCTGCCGACACGACCCAGGGTCATGAGAATCACATCCCGCGGCCACCGGTCCGCCTCCCGGAATATCCGCCCGGGGCCCAACGGCTGGTCGTCGCGAAAATCCAGCGACAGGACGCAATCGGCTTGCCAGCGCGCCAGCTCGCCCAGCGTCGCCTCGGTCAGCGACTCGCTGCCCAGCACCGGCACCCATTGCCCCGGCCGGCCCGTTCGCACCGGAGGTTCCAGCGGCAGACCGGCATCGACCCAGAAGACCGTGTCCGGAAATCGTTGCAGCAATTCGGCGATAATGGCGCTTTGCGGCGCGCTCCCCAGAATGGCATCCAGATCGGCGACATACACCGTGGCGAACGCCGCCAGGCGCATCAAGCCGCTTACCACCGACACGGGACCGGCATCCGGGCTCAGCGGCGACCGCAGGGGCGCGTAGTGCTGGCGCTGGCCCCGATACGCCTGGACAACCTGTCCACCCATGAGATCGATGACCGGAATGATCTGCACGCGGAAACACCGTGAAAGTTCTGGTATTTGAATATATTACCGGCGCCGGCCAGGCCGGCGCGCCCAGCCATGCCCTCGCGGCGGAAGGCGACCTCATGCTGGACGCCCTGCTGGCGGACCTGTCGGCACTGCCGGGACTGAGGCTGCTGGCGCTGCGCGACCGCCGCCTGCCCATCACCCCGGCCGCCTCGGCCCGCGGCGTGGACTGGCGGTTCGTGGAACCCGGCGCGGATGGCCGGCAATGCTGGCGGGAATTGCTCGCGCAGGTCGATGCCGCCTGGCCGATCGCCCCCGAAAGCGATGGCCTGCTGGAAGCGCTGTGCCGGGACGTCGAGCAAGCCGGTAAGGTGCTGCTGACGACCGGCACGGCCGGCGTCGAGCTCGCCGCCAGCAAGCGGCGGACCCTGGCGCGCCTCGCGCAGCATGGCATTCCCGTGGTGCCCAGCCGGGCGCTGCCCGCCGATGCGGACGCGCCACCCTGGCCGTTCCCGTTCGTCGTCAAACCCGATGGCGGCGCGGGCTGCGAGGAGACCTACCGCGTCAGCGAGCCCGGGCAATGGGCGCGGCGGCGAAACGCTGTCACCGCGGATACCCCCCGGCTGGCGCAACCCTGGCTGGCTGGCGAAAGCCTCAGCCTGTCCCTGCTGGCGGCGCGCGGCCAGGCCGCTCTGCTCAGCATCAATACCCAGCTCATCCATGTCGATGCGCAGGGGGGGATCTCGCTGCGGGGCTGCCGGGTCGGCTCGCTCGCCGATAGCGGGGGCACCTTCCAGCGGCTGGCAACAGCGATCGCCGCCGCCATGCCCGAGCTGTGGGGGCTGGCCGGTGTCGACCTGATCCTCACCACCCAGGGTCCGCAGGTTCTGGAGGTCAATCCGCGCCTGGCCTCGTCCCATGCCGGGCTCAGGTCCGCCACGGGCGTCAATCCGGCCGCGCTGGTGCTGCAACTCCAGGCCGACGGCGTGTTGCCTGCGGTGCCGCCGCCACGCGCCCAGCCCGTCACCATCGCCTGGGGTGGACACTGATGGACGGTAGCGTGGTCGGTTGGGATATCGGCGGCGCCCACCTGAAGGCCGTCCGGCTGGATGCAACCGGCGCCATCGTGTTCGCCCGCCAGGAAGCCTGCCCGCTCTGGCGCGGCCTTGGGGAACTCGAAGCGGCTCTGGCGCGCATCCTGAGCCATCTGCCGAAACCGGCGGCCGACCGCCACGGCATCACCATGACGGGCGAGCTGGCCGACAATTTCCCCAACCGGACCGCAGGCGTCCTAGCGCTCGCGGCACGTATGCGGGAACACCTGGCGCCGATGCCGGTCGAGGTGTTCGCCGGCCATGCTGGCTGGATTGCGGCCGCCGCGCTGGCGCCCGATCATGCCCGCCGGGTGGCCTCGGCCAACTGGCTGGCCAGCGGGTTCTGGACGGCCAGCCGGATGCCGGAGGGACTGCTGATCGACATCGGCACCACCACCACCGATCTCCTGCCCTTCGCCAGTGGTCAACCGCGACCACGCGGCTTTACCGACAGCGAACGCATGCGACACGACGAACTGCTCTACGGCGGCGTAGCAAGGACCCCGGCCATGACGATCGCCCTGCGCGCCCCGGTGAATGGCGCCTGGGCGCCGGTCATGGCCGAGCTGTTCGCCACCACCGCGGATGTCTATCGACTGACCGGCGAACTGCCCGAGCGGGCGGACCAGCATCCGGCCGCCGATCAGGGGCCCAAGACATCGGCCGCCAGCCGGCAACGGCTGGCGCGGCAATTTGGATACGATGCCGAGGATCTGCCGCCGGCGCACTGGCAGGATCTGGCCCGATACCTGCGCGAGTGCCAGCTTGCCCGGCTGCGGGAGGCGGTCGAACTGCAACTCTCGCGCGGCCTGCTGACGGAGCAGGCACCACTGGTGGGCCTGGGTGTCGGGCGCTTCCTGGTCCGGCAGCTGGCGCAGCGCCTGGACCGGCCCTATCGCGAGTTCAGCGACCTTTTCACGACCGGGCCTGCGGCCGGTGACTTCGATGCCGCCGACTGCGGCCCGGCCGCTGCCATCGCGGCGCTGGCCCTGCATGGCTGGCGCGCGGAGGTCCGATGACGACACGACTTCAGGAGCTGCCCTATTTCGAGGACAGCGCGGCCCTGTTCCTGCCCTGGTCCGATCGGCCCTGGGCGGTCTTCCTGGACAGCGGCTTCCCGCACAGCCGCCAGGGCCGCTACGACATCATCGCCGCCGACCCCGTCGCCACCCTGGTCACCCGCGGGAGCCTGACCGAGATTCGCGAGGGCACCGACATCCGGCTGTCGCCCGAGGATCCCTTCGCCCTGGTCCAGGCGGCGCTGGGCCGGGCCCGGCCAGCCGACGCCAGCCTGCCGTTCTGCGGCGGCGCCATCGGTTACTTCGGCTACGACCTGGCCCGGCGGCTGGAAAAGCTCCCGCAGCGGGCTCTGGATGCCGAGGGTATCCCGGAAATGATGGTCGGCATCTATGAATGGTGTGTCGTCGTCGATCACCGCGAACGCCGTACCTGGCTCGCGGGACGCGGCGACAGCCGGCGTGTCGAGCGGCGCTGGCCGCACCTGATCGAGGCCTTCAGCCAGATCCAGACCCTGGGCTGGCGGCTCGGGGACTTCGAGGTACTGGCCGATGTCCGCGCCAACCTGGACAGGAGCGCCTATGCAGGGGCCTTCGCACGCATCCAGCACTACATCGCCGAGGGGGACTGCTACCAGGTCAACCTGGCCATGCGCTTCGCGGCGGCCTGCCAGGGCAACCCCTGGGTCGCCTACCAATACCTCAGGACCACCAATCCCGCCCCCTTCAGCGCCTATCTCCAGTATCCGCAGGTGCAGGTGCTCAGTTCGTCGCCGGAGCGCTTCATCAAGGTGACCCGGGGCGAGGTCGAGACCAAACCGATCAAGGGCACGCGTCCGAGAATCCAGGACGCCGTCGGTGATGCGCTGCAGGTGCTGGCGTTGCGCGACAGCCTCAAGGACCGGGCCGAGAACCTGATGATCGTCGACCTGCTGCGCAATGACATCGGCAAGAACTGCGAGCCCGGCTCGGTGCATGTACCAAAGCTGTTCGAGATCGAGAGCTACGCCACTGTCCACCACATGGTCAGCACCATCCGCGGCCGTCTCCGGCCCGGACAGGGCACCATGGATCTGCTGCGCGGCTGCTTTCCGGGTGGCTCGATCACCGGCGCGCCGAAGATTCGCGCCATGGCGATCATCGAGGAGCTGGAGCCGCACCGCCGCGGCCTCTATTGCGGCGCCATCGGCTACATCGGTTTCGACGGCAACATGGACAGCAACATCAGCATCCGCACCCTGGTCCACTCCCGCGGGGAACTGCGCTTCTGGGCCGGCGGCGGCATCGTGGCGGACTCGAAGGTCGACCAGGAATACCAGGAATGCCACGACAAGGCCGCGGCAATGCTGCGGCTGGTGCGGCAGTTCCGCACCCGGGACCCCAGCGGTGCCCATCTCCTGGGTCGTTAAGCTCGGCGGGAGCTTCTGGGACTCCCCCCGCCTGCCGCTGTGGCTGGCGGGCCTCGCGCGGCATGCGGTGGTGCTGGTGCCGGGCGGCGGCCCCTTCGCCGACGCGGTCCGCCAGGCGCAGGCGCGCTGGGAATTCGACGACCGGCTGGCCCACGCGCTCGCCATCCGTGCCATGTCGCAGTATGGCCGGATGCTGCAGGGACTCTGCCCATCGCTGGCCATGGCCAGCGATACGCGGGGACTGCGCGCCTGCCACAGGCGGGGGCAGGCGGTCATCTGGCTGCCGGATGCCGACCAGCTGGTGCGGGAGGCCATCCCCGCCAGCTGGTCGGTCAGTTCGGACAGCCTGGCCGCCTGGCTGGCGGAACGGCTCCCGGCCCTGCAACTGTTGCTGGTGAAGTCCGCCGAGCCGCCCGCCGGGACGGCGGCGCTGCCAACCCTGATCCAGTCGGGATTGCTGGATTCGGCCTTTCCGGATTTCACCCGCGGCTGGGCGCGCCCGGTCTGGGTGAGCGGGCCCGGCAACCACGGCCGGCTGCCCCGGGGTCTGGAACAGCCCGAACGCGTGTTCACGCGGGTTACACTCATGCCCTCGCCATCCTTCTGGAGATCATCGCCATGGCCATCCGGGTACGCTATTTCGCCAGCCTGCGGGAAAAGATGGGACGGGTCGAGGAGCAGCTGATGGCCGAGGGCCTGACCACCGTGGGGGACGTCTGGAAAAGCGTCGACGAGGGGCGCCCGCTGCCGGAAAACCTGCTTTGCGCCGTCAACATGGAGTACGCCCAGGCGGCCACGCTGGTTCGGGATGGCGATGAGGTCGCCTTCTTCCCGCCGGTCACCGGGGGCTGAAAGGATGATCTCGATACGCGAAACCGCCTTTGACCCCTATGCGGAACTGCTCCGCTTCCAGGCGGAGCACCTGCGGCAGGCGGCCGGCAAGTACGGCGCCACCAGCGTGTTCGTCGGCACCATGCGGGATTTCAACGAGGGCGAGACGGTCGCGGGACTGTGGCTGGAGCATTACCCCGGCATGACGGAACGGGAGCTGGCACGGATCGTGGCCGAAGCGCAGCAGTGCTGGCCGTTTCTCGACTGCCTCGTCATCCACCGGGTCGGGCAGCTGCGGCCCGACGAGACCATCGTCCTGGTCGCGGTCTGGTCGGCGCACCGGTCGGCGGCACTGCAGGCGACGCAGGCAATCATCGAGGCACTCAAGCACCGGGCGCCGTTCTGGAAACGGGAAACCCTGGCCAGGGGCGAACGCTGGGTGGAGCAAAACACGGCCGGCTGATAATCTCTGCCCTCCGTCGGGGAGATATCCTCCCCACCCTGCAGGAGGAAACCGTCCCCATGTCCCACACCGCCTATCAACTTCTGGAAGTCGTCGGCACCTCGCCGCTGAGCAGCGACGATGCCATCCGCAGCGGCATCGAGAAGGCTACGCAGGCCCATCACAAGATCGACTGGTTCCAGGTGGTGGAAACCCGGGGCCAGGTCCGGGACGGGAAGGTCACCCAGTTCCAGGTCATCATGAAGGTTGGCATGCGGCTCGATAGCCAGCCTTCCGTTTCCGCCATCTGAACGTCAGGAGGCTGCCGATGTTGCTGACGCTCCTGCACCGCCTGCGGGCCCGGCAGTGGTTTCTGCTGGGATTCCTGTTCTGTGTCGGGCTGATACTGACCGCCTTCTACTTCCAGTTCGTCGACGGGCTGGACCCCTGCCCGCTGTGCATCTCCCAGCGCATCATGGTGGTGGCCACCGGCCTAGTGCTGCTGGCGGCCGCCATCCACAATCCGGGGCCGCGCGGCATCGGCGGTTACGCCATCGCCGGCGGGCTGACGGCGCTGGCAGGCGCCAGCATCTCCGGCCGGCACGTGTGGATTCAGCATCTGCCGGCGGACGAGGTCCCGGCCTGCGGCCCTGGCCTGTCCTACATGTTCCAGTACTTCCCGCTGTCGGACACACTCAGGGCCATGGTCACCGGAACCGGCGACTGCGCCCATGTGGACTGGACCCTGCTCGGCATGAGCATGCCGTTCTGGGTACTGCTGTGCTTCCTCGGACTCGCGGCCCTGAGCCTGCTGCAGCTGCTGAACCGGGACGCGTGAGACCGAGTCCGCCGTCCTGGCGCTGCCGGCCCCGGCTGTCATCATGACATGACTGATGCTGGTTTATGATCGGCGGCCCCTGCTGCATTGATCCAACACCATGCTGAACCCCTGGCGCTCCGAGCTTTCCCTGATCCTGCTGGCGCTGTTGATCGGCGCCTTCCTGGGCAAGCTGTTCCATCACCCCTGGCTGAGCATCTGGGTGGTGGTGCTGGTCTATCTGGCCCACCACCTCATCCACGCCAACCGCCTGCTGGAGTGGCTGCGCGGCGGCAAGGCCAGCAAGCTGCCCCAGAGCACAGGTATCTGGGAGGAAATCTTCTATCTGATCTTCCGCCTGCGCCGCCGCAACCGTCGCCGGAAGAAGCAACTGATCCGCATGCTGGAACGCTTCCGCACCGCGACCGCGGCACTGCCGGACGCCACCGTGGTGCTCAGCGCCGGCGACGAAATCGACTGGTTCAACGATGCCGCCGGCCGACTCCTGGGACTCAGGCGCGGCGACATTGGCCAGAAAATCGGCAACCTGATCCGCTACCCCAAGTTCAATCACTATCTCGCCCACGCCAACTACGATGCCACCGTGGACATTCCGTCCCCGGCCAACGCGAACCTGCAACTCGACATCCGCATCGTGCCCTACGGCGAGGATCTCCGTCTGCTGGTGGCGCAGGACGTGACCCAGCTACGGTTCATGGAGCGTGTCCGGACCGATTTCGTCGCCAACGTCTCCCATGAGCTGCGCACGCCGCTGACGGTCATTCGCGGCTATATCGAGACCCTGGTCGACAATGCCGGCCAGATTCCGGAACCGCAGGCGCGGATGTTGCTGCGCATCGAGGAACAGACGCTGCGCATGCAGTCCCTGATCGACGACCTGCTGACACTGACGCGGCTGGAATCGACCACCCATCCCCTGCCGAAACAGCGGGTCGCTGTGCCACAGCTGCTGCAGGCCATCGTCGAGGAGGCGCAGGAACTCGCCGTCGACGCCAAGCCCGAAATCGCGCTGTCGCTGGAAACCAACAGCGGGCTGCTGGGCAGCGAGCAGGAATTGCGCAGCGCGTTCTCGAACCTGGTCCACAATGCCATGAAGTACTGCCGCGCGGGTGATCGGGTGACCGTGCGCTGGCGCCCGCTCGGGAGCGGGGTGCAGCTGGACGTCAGCGATACCGGGCCCGGCATCGCCCCGGAATTCATCCCCCGGCTGACCGAACGCTTCTACCGTGTCGATGCGGGTCGCGGCCCCGGTGGCACGGGCCTGGGCCTCGCCATCGTCAAGCATGTCATGGCGCGACACGGGGCAGAATTCAGGATCAGCAGCGAATTGGGCCGGGGCAGCACCTTCAGTTGCCTGTTCCCGGGCCATCGCACCAACGTGGACGCCCACGCCCACACAGACGAGACCGCCGGATAACCCGGGCCGGGAGCGTGCTTTGCTCCGCCAATCCCGCCCCGGTGGATTGACTTCCGCGCCGCAAAATGTAGTTGCAAGGCTTGTCAGCAACAGCTACTATTGGCCCTGTTGCGAATTTCTCAACATCTGTTGTTAATTGGGCTAATTGGGAGCTAAACCATGTCGAAGAAAACTTTACTGGCCTTGAGCCTGGCGGGGTTGACGGGTGTATCCGTCGCCTACGCCGACGAACACAACACACTGGACACGTCCGTCGACGCGTCTGCTGCCGGTACCGATGCAGCCGCCTATTCGGCTCCGGTGGGCAACGGCGAATACACCGATGATCGCTGGTACGCCGCGCCGTTCGGCACCTTCATCCAGCCGGCAGGCGCCCGCAATGCACAGGGCGGCTGGGGCGCGGGCCTGGCGCTGGGCAAGATCATCAACGAATACTTCAACGTGGAAATCCGGGGCTTCTGGCAGAACATCACCAACAACGGTGTTCCGCAACTGGGCGCGGCCTACCAGCGGCAAGCCAACAACTTCAATACCTGGGATCATGGCGGCACCGACTTCACCGGCGGCACCATCGACCTGCAGTACTATTTCATGCGCGACACCTTCTCGCCTTACGCCGTCTTCGCGATGGGCGGCATGAACTCCAGTTGGCGCGGCTCCTTCAATGACCTGGCCGCCGGCCCGGGTGGCGTCAACAACCTGACCAGCAAACAGACCGCCTCCTTCATCTTCGAAGCCGGCGCGGGCGCAACCTACGAACTGGCTGACAACTTCCTGCTGCGCGGCGACGTCCGCTACCGTGGCGATACCGCCGCCAGCAACTGGCCCGGCAACACCGACCTGTTCAACGACCTGCTCGTGAACGTCGGCTTCGTCGTTCCGTTCGGCGACAAGCCGGGCGCCGCCGCTGCCGCACCCATCGCGGCCGACGACTGCGCGACCCGCGACACCGACGCCGACGGCGTGAACGATTGCGACGACAAGTGCCCCGGCACCGCTTCCGGCACCAAGGTCGACGACCAGGGCTGCCCGATCGTGATGGAACTCAAGGGCGTCAACTTCAAGTATGACTCCGCCGAACTGACCCCGGGCGCCATGACCATCCTCGACGGTGTCGTCGAGCAGCTGGTTGCCTTCCCGGCCAAGAAGGATATCGAGGTCGCCGGCTATGCCAGCTACGAAGGCAAGAAAGGCAAGGAACAGCACAACCTGCGCCTCTCGCAGCATCGTTCCGAGTCCGTTGCCCAGTACCTGCGCAGTAAGGGTGTGACCAACAACCTGTATGCGAAGGGCTACGGCACTGAGTACCCGATCGCCGACAACGGCACCGAGGAAGGGCGCATCAAGAACCGCCGCGTGGAACTGCGCTGGATGGGTGACTAAGCTCCCCGCCCTCGACATGGGTAGCCCCGGTTACCTGTAACCCTGCAAACCCGCCTCATGGCGGGTTTGCTTTTTGCGCAGCATCGCAACGCCCGGCATCCCCTCCCCGACAGGAGATGCGGCGCGTTGCCATGTCACCACGAACGCCGGGCACACTGCCCGACCGAAGCGCCAAACCCGGAGCAGGAAAAACCTGTACCACTGCATCAAGAAATCGCTCCCGCCATGACATTCGCAAGCTCGACCCTCGCCTCAAGCCATGATCCGATGCGTCTGGGCCGGCAACTGTCGCCAGCACCGCGCCCGCTGCAGTTCGGCACCAGCGGCCGCCGGGGCCTGTTGGCGGACCTTTCCCAGCTGGAAATTTTCATCAACGCCCTGGCCGAACTCGAATACCTGCAAAGTCTGCCAGCCGATGAAGGCGGCATCCTGCGGGGCGACGATTTTTTCCTTGCCACGGACCTGCGGCCCAGCTCAACCAGCCTGATCGGCGGGCGACCCAACCGGGGCGAACTGGCGCAGGCCATCGTGGCAGCCATCCGCGCGGCGGGCATGAACCCCGTCTACTGTGGCGCCATTCCGACGCCGGCGCTGACTGCCCACGCGCTGCTGCTGGGCAAGGGCAGCATGATGGTGACCGGCAGCCACATTCCCTTCGATCGCAACGGCTACAAGACCAACACCGCCCGTGGCGAGTTGCTGAAACACCATGAACACCCCATTAACGAGCAGGTCGCCAGCGTCCGCGCGCGTGTCTATGCCCAATCCCTGGCCGATTCGCCCTTCGGCGCCGATGGCCAGTTCAAGGATGGCCATCGGCAGCTGCCCGCAATCCAGCCGGCCGCCCGCGAAAACTATCTGCATCGGTACCTGGACTTTTTCCCCGCCGATATCCTGGCCGGGCTGCAGATAGTCATGTACCAGCATTCCGCCGTCGGCCGCGATCTGGTGCCGGAGATCCTGCGCGGTCTCGGCGCAGAGGTCATCGAGGCCGGGCGCAGCGAATCCTTCGTGCCCATCGATACCGAGAACATCGACCAGGCCCAGCTCGGCGGCATGCAGTCACTGATCGACGCAGCCGCCGTCCGTCACGGCCCCGTGGACGCACTGGTCTCGACCGATGGGGACAGCGACCGGCCGCTGATCGTGGGGGTCGACCCCGTGACGCACCGGGCACAGTTCTTCGGTGGCGACCTGGTCGGCATGATCGCCGCGGAATACCTGGCTGCCGACGCGGTCGTGGTGCCGATCAGCTGCAATGACGCCATCGATCGGGGCACGCTGCGCGACCGCCTCGAACCCAGGACGCGCATCGGCTCACCCTTCGTCATCGCCGGCATGCAGGCCGCACTGGCGCGGGGCAGGCAGGCCGTGTGCGGCTGGGAGGCCAACGGCGGCTTCCTGACCGGCTCGACCCTGGAACGGCATGGCCGGCGACTGGCACCCCTGCCGACCCGGGATGCCGTACTGCCGATCATCGCGGTCCTCGCCGCCGCTCGCGAGCGGGGCATTCCCCTGACCACGCTGTTCCAGGAGCTCCCGCGCCGCTACAGCCGGGCGGCGCTGCTGAGGAACTTCCCGCGGGCGCAGAGCCTCGCGCTGCTGGCGCGCCATTCGCCGCCCCAGCCCGGCCTTTGCGAACTGGCGTTCGCAGCGGATGAGACGCTCCACGGCCGTACCGCCACCGGCGAGCCACTGCCACTGACTGCGGCGGATGTCCGGCAGCTGCTGGGGTTGCGCGCCACGCTGGCGACCTTCTTCACGCCCGAGGACGGCTTTGATGCCATCGTCCGCATCAACACTCTGGACGGATTGCGACTGTCCTTCGGCAATGGCGACATCGCCCACCTGCGGCCTTCCGGCAATGCGGACGAGCTGCGCATCTACGCCGTAGCGGACAGCCAGGCAAGGGCCGATGCCATCGTCGCGCGGGGTGTGGCGGAACCGGATGGCATCCTCCGCCGCCTGGCCGCCAGTCCCGATGCAGCGGGCTGAGCGCGCGCGCCCACGGCCGGCAAGGCCCGGGCCGCCGCGGCTTTCGATGGTAAACTAGTGTGCCCATGAGGCATCAGGCAGCAGCCGGCCATGGCGGCAGCGGTCTTTCCGCCCGGTGGAGCCGGGGAATCCACAGGAAGCAGAGGCGATGAAAGAGGCGGACTACAACACGTACATCAAGGCGTTCACCCGCCTGTTCGACGTCTTCGACGCGGCGGCGCCCTACCTGAACGTCAGCGAGGATTTCCAGTACTTCATCGGTCGCAAGCGTGCCTGGCTGGAACGCCTCAAGTCCCCCGAATTCCCGGTCGCCTTCCTCGGCGCCTTCTCCGCCGGCAAGAGCACCATCATCAACGCCGTGCTCGGCGACGACATCCTGCCGCAGGCGACCAAGTCGCTGACCGCCATCCCCACACTGATCCGCAAGGGCCGCAGCAACAAGGCCATCATCTCCTACCTTACCGAGGCGGAGCGCGCCGAACTCAAGGATCTGTACCTGGAGGAGCTCTCCAAGGAACTGCGCACCAATCCGGAGACCTACCGCGCCCTGGGCAAGGCCGAGCTGCTGGCCCGCCTGGGCAGCGACATCGAGCGCCAGCGGACCCAGTACGGCTCCTTCAACAAGCAGAAATTCTTCGACGAACTCAAGGCCCTGATCGAGGGCTGGGACCGGCTCAGCGGCGCCACCCAGGAAATCAGCCTGGAGGAACTGCCCAACTACGTCACCGAAGACTATGCCGATGTCCTGTTCGTCAACCAGGCCGAGATCTACCTGAGCGACGTCAACATCCCCGAGAACGTGGTGCTGGTCGACCTGCCGGGGCTGGGCGTGGTCAACCCCCGGCACCGCAAGGTCACCAAGACCTATGTCGAGAACGACGCCAAGGCCTTCGTCATCGCCATGAAGGTCTTCCACCTGCTGGAGGGCGAGGAGATCGAGCTGCTGGCGGAGATCCACAGCCAGCGCAAGCGCGTGCTGCAACGGGCATTCTGGGTCATCAACCAGTGGGATGTCCTCAGCGCGCGGCAGAAGAAGGAGGAACTGGCGAATTTCGAGCAGAAGATCGAGCACTACGGCTTCCACATCACCAAGGACCGGGTCTTCAAGGTCTCGGCGCTCAACTACCTGCTGCTCAAGCTGATCCAGGAGGGCCGCCTGGATGCCAGCCCCAGCGTGCGCGAGCACGTGGACAGCCTCAAGAAGGCGATCGGCCGGGTCCCCGACAAGGGCGAGGCCGCCCACCAGATCAAGGCGCTGGAGGAAACCAAGAGCTTTTCCAGCTTCCGTACCAGCCTGTTCGAGTACCTGGCCTATACCGCCAAGGCCGAATTCCTCGAGGAAGCCCGCGGCGAGTACCTGGATCTGGCCCGGCGGCTGCGCGAATGGCTGGAACCGCTGTATCGCAGCTACCAGGACATCGACGACGACGGCATGAAGAGCACCTTCATCGCCAGCCAGCTGTCGCGCCGGCAGGACGAAGCCCTGCGACGCCTGCGCCAGACGGTGGAGGAACACGTCAAGCTGCTGCGGACCGAGCTGCTGCCGGAGTTCGTCTTCTGGCGGGAGGAGGATCAGGCCCAGCTGAGCGAACAGGTCAAGACCGCCATTGATACGCTCGACCGCAAGGCGCTCAAGAACGAGCTGCTGAAGGGCCTGGACCTCAACGCGGTGGTCAGCCGACTGCCGCACAAGATCGAGGAAAACCTCAACATCCAGAAGACGTTCCGCGGCCAGTTGCAACAGCTGCTGGAAGACCACATGGTCAAGCGCCACCTGACCCAGCTGCTGCAGGCCATCGTCGCCACCGAGGTGCTGCCGGACAGCGTGCTCCAGGAGCTGGAGGACCGCCTGAGCGGCCGCGACCTGCAGAACCGCCTGAAGGGCATGTGCGATGTCTTCCTGTTCGAATACGGCGATATCGTCAACCAGTTCGGGCGGACCGTCATGGAGCAGGAAACGCTGCGGGACACCCAGAGCGCCGAGAATATCCTCAAGACGGTCCAGGGCAATCCCGACGATGCCGTCACGCTGGCCCGCACCATGAGCCTGATCGGCCCCGGGGACGGTATCCAGCAGCTGCGCAAGCTCGGCCTCGATGCCCTGAACCGCATCCACCATGCCCTGACCGGGACAGCGGCCGCCCCCGGGAGCGCACCTCATGCCGGCGACGCCATCGACCGGGCACTGGAATACTACAAGACCGGCATTCTCGACTACGCGCACCGGCAGCAGCACCAGATCAACCTGTTCGCCCGCCGCGGCATCAAGAACTACTTCGAGGAGCTGGAAGTCGAGCTGCTGGCCTATTTCGACGCCATCAAGGGAGAAATCGCCATGCTGATCATGCGCCAGCTGACCGACGACCTTGACGCCGAGCTGACGTCCGAGCTCGAGAAACAGCGCATCATCAAGGACAGCTACCAGTTCATGACCCAGGAAGTGTCGCTGGAGCTGCGCCGGGCCGACGCCTGAGGCCTATCGTCCCGGACATCGCCCAAGACCACCCATCCCCCGCGCCCGGACCGGGCACAAGCCGATTCCCAACCCCACAACCGGACCCGATACTCACCGATGACAGCCCTGATCTGCGGCTCCATGGCCTACGACACCATCATGGTGTTTCCCGACAAGTTCAAGCACCACATCCTGCCGGAGCAGGTACACATCCTCAATGTGTCCTTCCTGGTGCCGGAGCTCCGCCGCGAGTATGGCGGCTGTGCCGGCAACATCGCCTACAACCTCAGGCTGCTGGGTGGAGAGCCGCTGATCATGGCCACGGTCGGCAAGGATTTCGCGCCCTATTCCCAGTGGCTGGGCTACTGCGGCATCAGCCAGGAGCACATCACCGTGCTGGAAGACAGCTACACCGCGCAGGCCTACATCACCACCGACCTGGACGACAACCAGATCACCGCCTTCCATCCGGGCGCCATGTCCTTCTCGCACCGCAACACGGTACCGACCGATCGCGGCATCCGCCTCGGCCTGATCTCGCCGGACGGCAAGGATGGCATGCAGCAGCATGCGGCCCAGTTTGCCGCCGCCGGCATCCCCTTCATCTTCGACCCCGGCCAGGGCATGCCGATGTTCGACGGCGCCGAACTGCTGGACCTGGTCGACAAGGCGACCTGGGTCACGCTCAACGATTACGAAGCCCAGCTGATGCAGGAGCGCACCGGCCTGTCGGCGGACGAACTGGCGCGCCGGGTCGAGGCGCTAGTGATCACCCGCGGCGCCAACGGCTCCCTGATCCATACCCATGGCCAGGTCATCGAGATTCCCCCGGCCAGGCCACATGCCACGCTGGACCCGACCGGCTGCGGCGACGCCTACCGGGCCGGTCTGGTGTATGGCCTGCTGGAAAAGCTCGACTGGCCCACCACCGGCCGCATCGCCTCGCTGATGGGCGCCATCAAGGTCGAGACCCACGGCACCCAGAACCATACCCTCACCCTGGCCGCGTTCAAGGAACGCTACCGGGAAAACTTCGGCGCCAGCTTCTGAACCGGGGCACGCGGCCATGCAACAGACCCGCCGACTGCTCGACATCATGGCCCGCCTGCGGGATCCGGAAAACGGCTGCCCTTGGGATCTCCGCCAGGACTTTGCCAGCCTGATTCCATACACCCTGGAAGAGGCCTACGAGGTCGCCGAAGCGGCCGAGCGCGGAGACATGGAAGATCTGCGGGAAGAGCTGGGCGATTTGCTGCTGCAAGTGGCCTTCCACGCCCGCATGGCCGAGGAAGCCGGCCATTTCGATTTCGAATCCGTGGCCGAGGCCATCGCCACCAAGCTGGTGCGGCGACATCCCCATGTCTTCGGCGATATCGAATTCGCGACCGACGAGGAACGGCATCGCTACTGGGAAGATTCCAAGACCCAGGAACGTCGCGAGAAAGGCAAGGCCGAACCCGATGACAGCGTGCTCGGCACCCTGCCGCCGGCCATGCCGGCGTTGATGACCGCGCAGAAACTGCAGCAGCGCGCGGCCCGGCACGGTTTCGACTGGCCCGACATCGAGCCGGTGTTCGAGAAGCTGCACGAGGAACTGGACGAACTCAAGGCGGCGCATCAAGCGGGCGACCAGGCCAACATCCGGGAAGAGCTGGGCGACCTGCTGTTCGTCGTCGCCAACCTCGCCCGGCACCTGGATGTCGATGCCGAGGCCTGCCTGCGGCAGGGCAATGCCAAGTTCGTCCGGCGCTTCGGCCACATTGAACGCCGTATCGCCGAGCGCGGCGCCCGACTGACCGATCACACCCTGGCCGAACTGGACGCGCTCTGGGACGAGGCCAAGCGACGCGAGAAGATGCCGGCGCCGGACTGAACCCGCATGCTGCCGCACCACGACTGGACGGTGACGCCACAACAAGCCGTAGCGATCCAGAACCAGCTGCGGCGGCAGGTGATCCTGCGGGACGAACTGCCGGACGAGATCACCTGCGTCGCCGGCGTGGATGTCGGTTTCGAGGATGGCGGCACCACGACACGCGCCGCCATTGCGGTGTTGTCCTATCCGGCGCTGACCCTGATCGAGAGCGGCATCGCCCGCTGCCCGACCACGTTTCCCTACATTCCAGGGCTACTGTCCTTCCGCGAGCTGCCGGCCGTGCTGCAGGCGCTGGCCCAACTAGCCACACCGCCGCAGCTGCTGCTGGTGGATGGACAGGGCATCGCGCATCCGCGCCGGCTGGGCATCGCCAGCCATCTCGGCATCCTCACCGGCCTGCCCAGCATCGGGGTCGGCAAGACACGGCTGGTGGGCCAACACGGACCGGCACCGGATGAGCGGGGCGGCTGGACACCACTGGAAGACAGGGGGGAAATCGTGGGCGCGGTACTGAGAACCCGTCCGCGCTATCGGCCGGTGTATGTCTCGGCCGGGCACAGGATCACGCTGGCCTCATCCGTGGACTGGGTGATGCGCTGCACCCGTCGCTACCGGCTGCCCGAGACGACGCGACAGGCACATCGCCTCGCCTCGGGGATCTGAACGGGGGACGGGAACGCCTACTTGCGGAGCTCCGCATCCCGGTAGTGCACATCCAGCCAGCAACGCGGCAGATCCTCCCCCGAGGGGAAAGCCAGATCGGCCTTGGGAAACTTCTCGGGGTCCTGCATTTCCTCGCCGTAGTGCAGTCGACCGATGATGTTCTTGTGGGTGGGGTTGACGAGGTCATTCAGACCCAGCACCTCGACCAGATGTCCTTCCTTCTTTTGCTTGAGAAACATGGTTGCCTCCTTCTCGCCACGGTGAAAGGAAGTGCCTGCCCGCCTGGGGGCGTCGCCGGGTCCGGGGGCGGCACCGTCTCGATTATCGGTTGGCCTGCCGGAAGAGCATCGCGCATACGGCCGCTTTCAGCGAATGCACCATTTACTCCGGAAGGCCTACAAGAAGAACCTTACCGCAACACCTTAGGCTTGGCAAAAGACCGCACCAGAGACCCGGGCCGGGCCGCCCCTGTTGAGGGCGACGCCTTCCGTCGCTGTGCTATGCTCGAAAGTGATCGTCCGAACCCCTGGAACACCTAACCGACCTGGCGTCTGGAGCGCACCATGTACGAGCATCTGGAAACGGCAGACTCAACCGAGAAGCTCAAGCGCGTCGTCATCGACCCCGTCACTCGCGTGGAGGGACACGGCAAGGTGACCCTGCTGCTGGACGAGGACAACCGGGTCCGGCAGGCCCGGCTGCACATCGTCGAATTCCGCGGCTTCGAGCGCTTCATCCAGGGCCGGCCCTACTGGGAACTGCCGGTGCTGGTACAGCGGCTGTGCGGCATCTGCCCAGTCAGCCATCATCTGGCCGCTGCCAAGGCGGTCGATCAGCTGGTAGGCGTCGACCAGCTGACGCCCGCCTCCGACAAGCTGCGCCGCCTGCTGCACTTCGGCCAGACCCTGCAATCCCACGCCCTGCATTTCTATCATCTGTCCTCGCCGGACCTCTTGTTCGGCTTCGGCAGCGACCTGACCCGGCGCAACATCGTCGGCGTACTGGAAGCCTACCCGGACATCGGCCTCAAGGGCGTCAAGCTGCGCAAGTACGGACAGGAAGTGATCCGCATGATCACCGGCAAACGGGTGCATGGCACCGGTGCGCTGCCCGGCGGCATGAACAAGTCGCTGAGCGGAGAGGAGGTGGCTTATCTGCTGGAAGGCCTCGAGGAGGCGCTCACCTGGTCGGCCGAGGCGGTCGAACTGGCCAAGCAGCTGTTCCTCAGCGATCTCGAACACAACCAGCAGTTTGCCTACATCCGCTCCAATTTCCTTGGCCTGATCCGGGCGGATGGCGCGCTGGATCTCTACCATGGCGGCCTGCGCGCCCACGACGACCTCGGCAACACGATCTTCGACCACGTCGACTATCGCCGCTATGCCGAATTCCTGCGCGAGGAAGTCCGGTCCTGGACCTACATGAAATTCCCCTACATCGCCTCGCTGGGCAGGGAGAATGGCTGGTACCGCGTCGGCCCGCTGGCGCGGGTCAACAACTGCGATTTCATCGACACCCCGCTGGCCGAGGCCGCGCGGGTCGACTTCATGGCCCACGGCGCCGGCGGTCCGGTGCACAGCTCACTGGCCTTCCACTGGGCCCGCATGATCGAGGTGCTGCACTCCGCCGAAGGCATCCAGCGCTACCTGCACGATCCGGACATCCAGAGTCAGGACCTGATGACCCGTGGCGAGAAGCGCCACGAAGGCATCGGCGTCATCGAGGCCCCGCGCGGCACGCTGTTCCACCATTACCAGATCGACGATCAGGATCTGGTCACCAAGGCCAACCTGATCGTCTCCACCACCAGCAACAACCAGGCGATGAACGAATCCATCCGCCAGGTTGCCGCCACCTACCTGGATGGCCAGGAACCCACCGAAGGCCTGCTGAACCATCTGGAGGTCGCCATCCGCGCCTATGATCCCTGCCTGTCCTGCGCCACCCACGCGCTCGGCAAGATGCCGCTGCAACTGGAGGTGCTGGACGCGGAGGAAAACCTGGTGGCAAGGCTGGAACGCCACGCTTGAGCTGGCCTGTCGACACCGTCCCGGCCGTCCTGGTATTCGCTTACGGCAACCCCAGCCGGGGCGATGACGCGCTGGGGCCCGCGCTGATCGATCGCCTGGAGCGGCAGCTGACGCCCGGGATGCGCGCGGCGGCCGGCGGCATCGAGTGCCTGACCGACTTCCAGCTGCAAATCGAGCATGCCCTCGATCTGGTGGGCCGCCGGCTGATCCTGTTCGTCGATGCCCATCTCGACTGTCCTCCGCCCTGGCAGCTCTCGCCGCTCGAACCGGAGGCCGACGCCAGCTACAGCACCCATGCCATCAGCCCCGCCGCCGTGCTGCACGTCTTCATGGAACTGCACGGCCGGATGCCGCCGCCGAGTTTCATCCTGGGCATTCGCGGCGAACGTTTCGCGCTGGGCGACCCCTTGAGCAATGCCGCCATATCGCATCTCGATGCCGCCCTGGCGCTGGTCCTGGCGCTGTGCCGACATCCCGACGAATCCGCCTGGATGACGCACTGTCAATCCGTTCGCGGCGGCACCGGCGATAGCCCGGGGATCACCCGCGCCGCATGCCGCTGAGCCGTCTACCCCCACGCCGCCTGTGGCTGCGCGCGCATCTGGCCGTAGCGCTGGGTTTCGGTCTCTTCCTCGCCCTGATCGGACTCTCGGGCAGCCTCTGCCTGTACGGCGACGAACTCGACCGGCTGTTCAATCCGGGCCTGACGGTGGAGCCCCATGGCGACCCGCGATCACTGGATGAGCTGATGAGCGCCGTCCGCCGCGCGCATCCCGACTACGCCGGTCCCTGGACGCTGGAGCTGCCGCGCTCGCCCACGGACCCGCTCACCGCCTGGTACGAAAAACCGCTGGAAACCCTGGGCCAGCCGTATGCGCCGCTGATGGTGGCGGTCAATCCATACACCGCTGAGGTGCTGGCGAGCCGCCTGTGGGGACAGACCGCCCGCAGCTGGCTGCTGCAACTGCACAGCCAGCTGCATCTGGGCCGCCGGGGCTGGCGCCTGGTCGGCAGCCTCGGTTTGTTGCTGGCATTCTCGGCCGCCAGTGGCCTCTATCTCTGGTGGCCGGGGTTCCGGCGCCTGCCTCAGGCATTCCGCTTTCGCACCGCGGCAGGGCTGGCATGCCTGAGCGTCGATGTGCATCGCTGGCTGGGGCTGCTCGGCTCCACCGCCCTGCTGATGCTGGGACTGACCGGTTTCGGCCTGGCCTACCCCGGCGTCGGCGAAACCCTGGTCGGCACCTCCGGCATGGGTCACGGCGATGACGGGCCCAGTGTCCGCAGTACGGGACAGGCCATGGGGGGGCGACCGGTGGGGCTGGCCGAAGCCGTCCTGCTGGCACGCGGGCCGTTTCCGCGCTCGGACGTGCGCCTGGTGACGACGCCGGACGGTCCCGAGGGCACCTACCGGATCACGTTCCGCCAGCCGGCGGAGCTGAACGACCGCCATCCGATGACCGCGGTCTGGATCGACCCGCACAGCGGACAGATTCGCGAGGTGCGCAACGCGCTGCGCTTCGGCCCCGGCGAGACAGCGCTGACCGCCATCTGGCCCCTGCACACCGGGGAACTGCTGGGTGGCTGGGGACGCTTCGCCTGGTTCCTCGCCGGCCTGGCGTTGCCCATCCTCTATGTCACCGGCCTGCTGCGCTGGTTGATCGCCCGCGGCTCCGTGCCGGACCGGCCGGTTGCCTGGGTGCGTGGCCGGCGACTGGCCGCACGGGCCAGGCTGGCCCTGCGGCACCTGATCGCTGGCCTGGGCAACGGGTTGATGGCAGGGGTCGCGGCCAGCCGGCGGGAAGGCGCCGCACGGCTGCGGCGCTGGCAGGCCGCGCGGCGGTCGTCCGCCAACCGGGCGCCGAAAGGCTGGGACTGAACGCGGCCGCGCGCGGACAACCGGTCTGCCGGACCGTCAGTCCTGCGCCGCCCCGACGATGCGCTGCAACTGGGCATCGTCCAGGGTCAGCCGGAGCTCCCGCTGCGGGAAGGGGATGGCGATGCCGCGCTCGCGGAATGCGGCGTGGATGGCAAAGAACAGGTCGCTGGTCACGGACTTTACCTTGTCCACATCGTGGACGAAGCAGATCAGCTCCAGGTTGATGGCGCTTTCGCCAAAGCCGGTCATCATCACCGCGGGGGCCGGCACCTCCTTCACGGCAGGGTTCGCCCGCGCCAGCGTCAGCAGGGTTTCGCGCGCGAGTTCGGGGTCGGCCTGGTAGTCGATGCCTAACGGCAGCAGCACGCGGCCGACCTTGTCGGCATAGGTCCGGTTCATGACCGCGCCGGAAATCAGGCTGGAGTTGGGAATGAACACCGAGGCCCTATCGAAGGTGGTGATCTCGGTCGCCCGCACGCTGATCTTGCGCACATACCCCTGATGATCGCCGACCACCACCCAGTCGCCGGCCTTGATCGGGCGCTCGATCAGCAGGATCAGGCCGGAAACGAAATTGTTGACGATGTTCTGCAGCCCGAAGCCGATGCCCACCGACAGGGCACCGGCGATGATGGCCAGATTGGACAGGTCGATGCCCATGGTCGAGATGCCGGCCATCGCCGCCAGGGTGAACCCGGCATAGCCCAGTGCCGAACGGATGGAGTGCTGCACGCCGCTGTCCAGGCGCGTATGCGGAAACAGCCGCCGGTCCAGTGAGCCCTGCAGCAGCCTTGTCAGCATCAGCAGGGTTGCGAACAGCAGCAGACCCAGCAGGATGTCCGCCAGCGAGATCGTGATCCCGCCGAGCTTGAAACTGCGGAAAACCTGTTCCAGCCAGAGCCAGGCATCGCGCTTGTCGGGGCTCCAGAGCACGACCAGGCCCAGCAGGCCGGCCAGCAGCAGCAGGCCGCCGAGCGACAGCCCGACCCAGAAACCCAGCATCTCGGCACCGTCGGTGGTCAATCCCAGGTGCCGGCGCAAATACCGCCCACTGCGGCTGTCGCCATCGACGAGATGGTTCGCCAGTTCCTGGCCAAGCCGCTGCAAGACCCAGGTCAGCACCAGCAGGCCGATGGTGATGACCAGCCGGCTGGCCAGCAGGCGCGACAGCACCGAGTAGCCCAGCAACGCCGATAGCGGAATCGCGACGATCACCAGCACCAGCAGCGTGTGCAGCAAACCCCAGCTGGCCCTGGCACCCGGCTGCGACTGTCCATCCCGCGCCCAGACCCGCGGCAGCAGAAGCGCTGCGAGGGCCAGCGTCACCAGCCCGCCGAACAGCAGGTTCTGGCTGGCGATGACTTCCACCGACACATCCTGCTGCGCCAGGAACAGACCGACGACATAATCGAAGGCGAATATCGCGGCCAGGCTGTGAATCACCCGCCCGATCACCCGGGCGCTGGCATCCGGCAAGGCCAGCAGCCGCAGGTTGGGCGTCTGCGGCCGCAACGCCGAGGCGGAAAAGCTGGCCAGCAGGGAGGCCGCGATCACCGCCAGCAGGGCCTGGTTGGCCAGTACCTGCATGTCCCGCGACAGCAGGTTGTCCACCGTCAGGCTCAGGTAGATGGCCAACGCAGCCAGGGATGGCCACCAGGCATTCAGCAGCCCGGACAGCAGGGCGATCAGCAAGCGCTGGCCATCCGAGGGCCGGCGGGTCGGCAGCAGGCGGCCCAGCCGCCGCATGATCCAGCGCTTGACGGGAAACGCCAGCAGCAGCGCCGTGGCGAAACCGGCCAGCAACCGGGAGCCGGGCACGAAGGTTGCCGAAGATTCGGCCTGCTGCAGCAGGGCGGAGGTCAGGCCGGTGTGGACCGTATCCCAGAGCACCGCCCATTCCGGCAGGGATTTGCTCCAGAAGGCCGGGTCGAGTGGTGACAGGCTGCGCGTCAGCGCCTGCTCGGCGAAACGGTTGCGGCGCATCACCTTGATCGTCTCGGCCGCGCGGTCGGCCCGCGACATGAGCAGGTCCGCCTCCTTGGCGATGCCTTCGGCCTCCGAAATGGCGTCACCCAGTTTCTTGCGGCTGGCCACCACGGTGGCCGACTCCGCAGGTGCGCCATCCGCCGGCAGCGGACCCAGCGCGTCGAGGTCGTGCCTGAGCAGCTTCAGCCGTGCCCCGGCCGCATCCCTGGCTTCACGGATGGCGCTCACCAGGGTCTGCAGGTCGTCGCGCAGCCCCAGCAGGTGCGAATCGGCGATCTCGTCCGAACCCAGCTGCCGCTCCATGTCTTCCAGCGTCTTCTGCCAGGTCTTGACCGGGGGCAAGGGGAAACTTTCATTGCTGCCGGCTGGCGCGGCGGCCTGAAGGACAGCGGCAAAACCGAGCAGCAGGAGGAGCCAGAAAGCGCGTCGTAACATCATCGTCGAGAGGGAAACATGACCCCGGCATCACCGGGAAGGAGGGAACACGAATGGCGGGAACCGCCAGGCGGGTAGTCTGGCAGGCACGCTGCCGGCGCAGGGGCCCGGGACCACCCGCCCATGATACCGCAGACAGCTACAAGCCATTGATTGATATGGGTAGCACGGCAAAATCACGGGCCTTCTTGCCAGTGGCGGCCCGGGTGTATCATAAGTTCGCACGGCATCAATCCATCAACAGGCGATATAAGGCCGGGCGTGGCCGGGCCGGAGCGGTGCCCGATCTGCCGGCATCCATCATCAGAGACAGCCTTTACCGGGATGCAGGAAAATCAGACCACTCGCCGCATGCCCGGCATGGAGCATCGCGGGCAGCATCTGGCCACGCTGGCGCTCGGCAGTCTGGGGGTCGCGGAACTCGATCCGCAGGGATGCTTCCGGCGGGTCAACGAGCCATACGGCCGCTTCCTGGGCCAGGCGTGCGAGGCGTTGCTGGGGAAATCGCTGCGCGAGTTCGTCGTCCCGGAGGATTGGCAGGATCTCCACAACCTCATCGACCCCGACGATCCGGCGCACATTGCGGAGATTTCCCAGCAACGCTATCGCATCCGCAGGGGGCAGGAAGCCTGGGCCCAGGTCTTCGTCCGCGCGCTATGGGATGACCGGCGCGAGGTCTGCGGCTATCTGCTGCTGACCGTGGACATCACCCGGGAGCAGCGCTCGGCACCGCGACTGCGTCTGGCAATGGGACATGGCGACGGACACCATATACTGGTGCGAGGAGACCTGCCGGCTGTTCGGCCGGCCCCCCGGCACACAGGTCGATTATCGACGCGCCCTGGACTGCCTGCACCCCGACGACCGGGAACCGGTCGGCCAGGCGGTGCGGGCCGCCATTGCCGGCGATGGCCACTATGAGCGGGAATACCGCGTCATCCGGCCCGACGGCTCCGAACACTGGCTGCTCGGCAGGGGCAAAGTCCACCGGGATGCTGCCACAGGCCAGTCCCTGTACATGAATGGCATCGTCAAGGACATCAGCGAACGCAAGCGTGTCGAGGACATCCTGATCGAACAGCGGCGGCAGCTGGCGGAAGCGCAGGCCATCGCCCACATCGGCAGCTGGATCTATGGGCTGGATGGCCGCATGACCTGGTCCGATGAAACCTACCGGATCTATGGCGTCGACCCGGCCCGCTTCAGGCCCGACGAGCCGGGTTTCATGGCGCTGCTGCACCCCGAGGATCGTGGCTCGATGCAGGACTGGATTCGCGATTGCCTCGCTGGCCGGCAACCGTCGGCTCTGGTCTTTCGCTGCTGTCTGCCGGATGGCCGGCTGCGCTACCTCAACGGCCAGGGCTCCCTGCTCAACGGTCCGGGCGGCCAGCCATTGCGCATTGTCGGCACCGTCCAGGACATTACCGAGCACTACCTGGCAGAGCAGAAACTGCACCAGAGCGAAGAGCGGCTGCGCATCGCCACGGAGGGCGCTGACCTGGGCATCTGGTATTGGGACTTGCAGACCGACCGGCTGGACTGGTCGCAAACCTGCCGGCGGCACCTGGCAGCCCCGGACGGTGTCGCGGCCAACCTGGAACTTTTCTATTCCGTGCTGCACCCCGACGACCGTGGCCATGTCGCGCGGCTGCTGGATGCCGCCCGCAAGTCGCAACAGGACTATTCGGCGGAATATCGGGTCATCCAGCCGGACGGCACCCAGCGCTGGATCAGGGCACTGGGCCGCGCCTGCAACCTGCGCGATGGCCAGCCGCAAGCGGTGGCCGGCATCAGCCAGGACATCACCGCCCAGCGCGCCATGGAAGAGGAAATCCGGGCGCTGAACCGCAACCTGGAGGAGAAGGTCAGGCAACGCACGGCCGAGGCGCAGATGGCCAATGCGGCCAAGTCGCGGTTCCTGGCACACATGAGCCACGAGATCCGCACGCCGCTGAACGGAGTGCTGGGAATGGCACAGATGCTGGCGCAGGATACGCTCAGTGCCGACCAGCACGACATGGTGGAACACATCCTGGCCGCCGGGCACTCCATGCTAGGCATCCTCAACGAGATACTCGACCTTTCCAAGATCGAGGCCGGCCAGCTGCAACTCGCACGGGACGCACTCAACCCGGGCCCCGTCCTGCACAACATCATCAGCATCATGGCCGCCAATGCGCGCCTGAAAGGGCTGGCGCTGCGCCTCGAAGCCCCTGCGGACCTGCCGACGGATTTCCTGGGCGACGCCCTCAGGCTGAAGCAGGTGCTCTATAACCTGGTCGGCAACGCCATCAAGTTCACCGACCGGGGCGAGGTGGTGCTCCGCGTGCTGTGCCTCGCGCAAACCGCGCAGACGGCACGCCTGCGCTTCGAGGTGGCCGACACCGGCATCGGCATGGACGCGGAATCGCTGCGCCGCATCTTCACCCCCTTCGCCCAGGCTGACGCCAGCATCACCCAGCGTTACGGCGGCACCGGGCTCGGGCTGCCGATCAGCCAGCAGCTGGTGGCGCTGATGGGCGGCGAAATCATCGTTGAAAGCACCCCCGGCGCGGGCAGCGTGTTCCGCTTCGAGCTGCCCTTCGACCGCACCCCGGCCGCGCCCCGGCCGCACCCGGAATGAGCGGGCCTGGCAGCGGGGCTGTCGTCCTGGCCGCGGGCGAGCGGCTGCGCGGCCGGCGGGTGCTGATCGCCGATGATGCCGCCATCAATCGCATGGTGGTCGAGCGCGCCCTGCAGCGCGAGGGTGCCGACGTCGCCCAGGCGGAGCATGGCCGGGAGGCTCTCGACCGGCTGGAGGCGGAGCCGCGCGGCTTCGATGCCGTGCTGATGGATATCCAGATACCGGTCATGGATGGGCTGGCCGCCACCCGCGCCATCCGCCGCGATCCGCGCTGGACGGGACTGAAGGTGATCGCCCTGACCGCCGGCGTGCTGTCCGAGGAGCGCGACGCCGCGCTGTCCGCCGGAGCGGATGACTTTCTCAGCAAGCCCGTCGACCTGGGGGAAATGATCAGCCGGCTGATGCCGCCGGCAGCCTGACGCCGCGCACGGCTAACGCAAGCGCGGCTCCTCGAACCAGCGGTACAGGGCCGGCAACACCAGCAGGGTCAGCAGGGTGGAGGTAATGAGCCCACCGATGACGACGATGGCCAGCGGCCGCTGTACCTCGGAACCGGGCCCGGTGGCGAACAGGAAGGGAATCAGGCCCAGCATCGCCACCGTGGCCGTCATCATCACCGGCCGGAAGCGCTGGATGCAGCCCTGCCGTACCGATTCCTGCTGCCCCTTGCCACCCTCGCGCAGGCCCCGGATATAGGACACCAGTACCACGCCGTTGAGTACGGCAATGCCCCACAGGGTGATGAAACCGACCGAGGCGGGCACCGACAGATACTCGCCGGTGATGAACAGCGAGAAGATGCCGCCCATGGAGGCGAACGGCAGCACCAGAATGATCAGCCCGGCAAAGCGCAGCGAATTGAACAGCATGAACAGCAGGAAATAGATCGCCGCGATGGTGACCGGGATGATGATGGCCAGACGCTTGGTGGCACGCTCCAGATTTTCGAACTGGCCGCCCCACTTGAGGAAATAGCCGTCCGGCAGCGGCACCCTGTCGGCCACGGCCTTCTGCAGTTCGGCCACGAACCCGCCGAGGTCGCGATCGCGCACATTGGCACCGATGACGATGCGGCGCTTGGCCATTTCGCGGCTGATCTGGGCCGGGCCGTCGACCACGCTGATCCTGGCCAGGTCCTCCAGCCGCACCAAGGCACCGTTGGGCGATTTCAGCAGGATCTGGCCGATGGCCTCGGTGCTGTTGCGGAAGGACGCGGGGAAACGCACCACGGCGGAGAAGCGCCGCTCGCCCTCGTAAACTTCCGTGCTGACCCGGCCGCCGATGGCCGCCTCGATGATGTCGTTGACATCGGACACGTTGATGCCATGGCGGGCGATGGCGCGGCGGTCGATATCGATGGTCAGGTATTGCTGGCCGCTCAGGCGCTCGACGCGGACATCGGCGGCGCCCCGGATGGTGTTCAGCACCTTGATGATCTCGTCGGCGACGCGCTTGAGTTCGCCGAGATCATCGCCGAACACCTTGACGGCGATATCGGAGCGGACGCCGGTCACCATCTCGTCGACACGGTCGGAGATCGGCTGGGCCATCACGACCTGCACGCCCGGCAGCACCGCCAGCTTTTCGCGGATCTTCTCCATCACCGTGTTCTGGTCCCAGCCCTTGGGCAACCGGTCGCGCGGTAGCAGCGTGGCGATGGGCGTGGATTCGTTCTCCGGCTGCGGGTCGGTCGGGCTCTCGCTGCGGCCGAGCTGGGACACCACCATGGCCACGCCCGGAACCTCCTTGACCAGGCGCATGGCCTCCGATTCCAGCTTGATCGACTCCTGCAGGGACATGCTCGGCACCCGGTTGACGCCCGGCACGATGCTGCCCTCCATCATCTCCGGGATGAACGAGCTGCCCAGGAACGGGACCAGGGCAACGCTGCCTGCCAGCGACGCCAGAGCCATCAGCATCACCGTCTTGGGCCGACCCAGGGCGAAATCGAGCATGGCCAGATAGGGTCGCTTCAACAGGCCGATCAGCCAGGTATCGTGCTCGGCGCCCCCCTTGAGCAGGTAGGAACACAACACCGGCGACAGTGTCAGCGAGACGATCAGCGAAATGAACAGGGCGATGGCGATGGTGTAGGCCAGCGGGGCGAACAGCTTGCCCTCGATGCCTTCCAGGGTCATCAGGGGCAGGAACACCAGACAGATGATGCCGACCCCGAACACCACCGGCGTGCCAACCTGCCGCGTTGCCCGCAGCAGCACGCGGCCCTTGCTGGTGGGATCGTTGGCGGCATGCTCGCCGAGATGGCTGAAGGCATTCTCCACCACCACCACCGAGCCATCCACCATCATGCCGATGGCGATGGCCAGGCCACCCAGTGACATCAGGTTGGCCGAGATGCCGTAGTGGTTCATCACCATGAAGGTGCACAGAGGCGTGATGATCAGCGTCGCCACCACGATCAGGCTGGAGCGGATATCGCCGAGAAAGACGAACAGCACGACGACGACCAGCGCGATGCCCTCCAGGAGCACCTTGCCGACGGTATGGATGGCGGCATCCACCAGTTCCGAGCGGTCGTAGAACGGCACGATCTGCAGGTCGTAGGGCAGCATGCCCTCGCGGTTGATTTCCGCCACCCGCGCCTTGACGTCGCTGACGATGCGCTTGGCGTTGCCGCCGCGGAACATCAGCACGATGCCGCCCACCGATTCGGTGACGCCATTCTTGATCACCGCCCCCGAACGTACCGCCGTGCCGACCATGACCTTGGCGACATCATGGACATGAATGGGGATGCCGCCGGATTCCTTGAGGACGATGTCCTCGATATCCTCGACGCCACGAATCAGGCCAACGCCGCGAATCAGGTACTGTTCGTCGTAATGCGGCAGCTTGCCGCCACCGCTGTTGGCGTTGTTGAGCGCCAACGCCGTGTAGACATCCTTCAGCGTCAGGCCATAGTGGCGCAGCCGGTCCGGATCGGGCTGGACCTGATACTGGCGTTCGTAGCCGCCGATGGAGTTGATCTCGGCGACACCCGGCACGCCGCGCAGCAGCGGCCGCACCACCCAATCCTGGATGGTGCGGCGCTCGGTCAGCTCCGCGTCGGTCAGGGGCCGATCGCCGTCGCTGGGCAGCTCCAGGGTGTACTGATAGACCTCGCCGAGACCCGACGACACCGGACCCAGCACCGGCGTCACGCCCTCGGGCATGCGTGAGCCCACCTCGATCAAGCGCTCCAGCACCAGCTGGCGGGCAAAATAGATGTCTGTCTGGTCGGTGAACACCAGCACGATCTGCGACAGCGAGTTGCGGTTGACCGAGCGCATCTCCACCAGGCCGGGCAGGCCGGTCATGGCGATTTCCAGCGGCACGGTGACGAAGCGCTCGACTTCCTCCGGCGACCGCCCGGGCGCCTCGGCCGCCACCTGGACCTGAACGTTGGTGACATCGGGAAAGGCATCGACCGACAGCTCCTTCAGCTGCAGGATGCCGAAACCGACCAGGCACAGGGCGATGACCGCGACGACGATGCGCTGGTTGAGCGCCGCCCGGACGATGGACTCGATCACCGGCCTACTCCAGTTCCTTCAGCAGGCGGACGTTGTTCAGGTGAAACGCGCCCTCGACCACGATGCGCTCGCCGCCGGCCAGCCCCGCAAACACCCGCCGCTGACCTTCCTTATCCTCGCCGAGGCTGACCGGGCGCAGCTCGACGCGATCGCTGGCGACCGCGACAAACACGTGATCCTGATCATTGACGCGCACCACCGCCGCCGACGGCAGCATCAGCACCCGCTCCGCCGGGCGCTTGATCAGCATGTCGGCCAGCATCTCCGGCTTCAGCTTGCGATGGGTGTTGTCGACCTCCATGCGCATGGTCACCGTGCGGGTTTCCGGCTTGACGGTATCGGCGATGAAGACGATCTTGCCGATGAAGGATTCCCTGGGCAGCGCCGATACCTTGACCTCGACCCGGCTGTCCATCTGCACGATATGGGCATCCTGCTCCGGCGCCTCGGCCACCACCCAGACCCGCGAGAGATCGGCCACCGTGAACAGCTCGTCGGAAATCTCGGCAATCTGGCCGACGGAGATATGCCGCTCGATCACGGTGCCCTCGATGGTGCTGGTCACCGGTGTGACGGAATTGATCTGACCGTTCTGGGCCAGCCGCTCGATGGCGGTGTCGCTCATGCCCATGACGCCCAGCTGGTCCGCCAGTGCCCGCAGCTCCACCTCCGCCTCGGCCAGCGCACCCTCGCGCTCCTTCAGGGTGGCCTTGCTGATGATGCCCTCGCCGAACAGCCGCTGTGCCCGATCTACCGCCAGCCGTTGCAGGCCTACCTGGGTCTTGGCCTTGAGATAGGCAGCCTGGGCGTTGCTGAGTTCGGTGCTGTTGAGGACGGCGAGCACGTCACCCTTCTTCACCTGCCAGCCGATAAAGGCCCTGACCTCGGCCACCCGGCCGCTCAGGACCGGACCGATGCGGGCGACCCGATGCTCGTCCAGCGCCACCCGCCCCGGCAAGCGGATGGTGTCGGTATGCGATACGACCTCGACCGGCTCCAGACGGATGCGCGCACTGAGTTCGGGCGTGATATGCACGGACATGGGCGGCAACGTGGCGAGCGCCGGCGCCGAAACCAGCGCCAGCGCGAGCAACAGGGCTATGGATTGATGCATGATCGAAGGAGGAGAAGTAGCGATAGAAAACGAGAAGGATTCTCGTCATTCTAGTACAAAGTGCAAAAGAGAGGCCGGCGCAGGGGCACCTTCCGCTTCGTGCAAGTCCCGCAGGCCAGCGGTTCCCGGGAAAGAGGGCGAGGGGCGGGGACAAATCCGGCGGGCAGACGCCCCGGTCACCCATCGGCACCCCATGGCCGACGATGAGCAGGCGGTCTTCCGGTACCGCGCTGCCGGAGGACCGGGAGGCTGGCGCGAACCGGTTGCCCGCGCGCCGGAAACCATCCGGCTGCCGGATTTGCCCGGCACGGCCCTGGCGACACGATCCCGCCCGCCGCAAGAAGAGGTTACCCGGCGTCGCGAACAGCGGCCGCGGCTCAGAGACCGAGGCTGTCCCAGACGGCATCCACCCGCTGCTTGATGCCGGCGTCCATGACGATGGGCAGCCCCCACTCGCGGTTCGTCTCGCCGGGCCACTTGTTGGTGGCGTCGAGGCCGGCCTTGGAACCGAGGCCCGAGACCGGCGAAGCGAAGTCGAGATAATCGATGGGCGTGTTGTCGATCAGCGTCAGGTCGCGGGTCGGATCCATGCGCGTGGTGATCGCCCAGATCACGTCACGCCAGTTGCGGGCATCGACGTCGTCGTCCACGACAATGACGAACTTGGTGTACATGAACTGGCGCAGGAAGCCCCAGACCCCGACCATCACGCGCTTGGCGTGGCCGGGATACTGCTTCTTGATGCTGACCACGGCCAGCCGGTAGGAACAGCCCTCGGGCGGCAGGTAGAAGTCGACGATCTCCGGAAACTGCTTCTGCAGGATGGGCACGAACACCTCGTTCAGCGCCACGCCCAGCACGGCTGGCTCGTCCGGCGGCCGGCCGGTGTAGGTGCTGTGGTAGATGGGATCGGCGCGCTGGGTGATGCGCTCGATGGTGAAGACCGGGAACTCGCCGACCTCGTTGTAGTAGCCGGTATGGTCGCCGAACGGGCCTTCCGGCGCCATCTCGCCGGGATGCAGGAAGCCCTCCAGCACGATCTCGGCGCTGGCCGGCACCTGCAGGTCAGAGGTCAGGCACTGGGCCACCTCGGTCTTCGACCCGCGCAGCAGACCGGCGAAGGCATATTCCGACAGCGTATCCGGCACCGGCGTGACCGCGCCGAGGATGGTGGCGGGATCGGCACCCAGCGCCACCGCCACGGGGAAGGGCTCGCCCGGCCGGGTTTCCTGCCAGTCGCGAAAATCCAGCGCACCACCACGGTGGGCCAGCCAGCGCATGATGGTCTTGTTGCGACCGATCACCTGCTGGCGATAGATGCCGAGGTTCTGCCGCTCCTTGTGCGGCCCGCGGGTAATCACCAGCGCCCAGGTGATCAGCGGCCCGGCATCGCCCGGCCAGCAGGTCTGGATCGGGTAGCGACCGAGGTCGATGTCGGACCCCGCCAGCACCACCTCCTGACAGGGCGGCTTGCGCACGACCCGGGCCGGCATGTTCAGCACCTGCCTGAACAGCGGCAGCTTGTCGAACATGTCGCGGAAACCCTTGGGCGGCTCCGGCTCCTTGAGGAAGGCCAGCAGCCGGCCAACCTCCCGCAGCGCCATCACGGAGTCCTGCCCCATGCCCAGCGCCACCCGCCGGGGCGTGCCGAACAGGTTGCCCAGCAACGGCACGTCATGGCCCTTGGGATGCTCGAACAACAAGGCCGGCCCCGCGGCCTGGAGGGTACGGTCGCAGATTTCGGTGATTTCGAGATGCGGGTCCGCCGCGTAGGCGATGCGCTTGAGTTCGCCAAGGGTCTCCAGATGACGGATGAAATCGCGCAGGTCGTGATATGTCATGGGTGGTGGACCTTAAAATCAAGGTAATAATCAAATGAAAAAGAAAATAATTTTTATTATAATAGGATTTCCATCGCGCCAGATCGCCCGCAATACAATTGCTTGATTTTTGCTCATTTCCAACGCGAGAACCTATTTTCACTTTCACTATCCTAGACTATGCTTTTCGCAGAAAACCATCCATCTATCAGCAATAGAGGTCCATATGAAGGCTTATAATATTCTCGGAAAATCGCTGGCGGCATTAGCGCTGTCCACCGCCCTGTTCGGATCGCAGGCCCAGGCATTCGGTCTGGGGCTCGGCTACTTCAAATGCCTCAAGCAGGCGCCGATAAATTACTCCAAAACGATAGCCGACCTTGTTGGAGAAAATAATAGTTTTACTATCCTGAGGGGGCTTATCAATACAGCCGAGCTTGGGGAAACTTTGGCAAGCTCCGGACCCTTCACGGTATATGCGCCGACAGATGCAGCTTTCGGGAAGATTCCAGCACCTCTCCTGTCCGCCATTGGATCAGATATACCCCTGCTGACCGAGGTTCTCACCTATCACGTATCGCCCGGCATTTTGGACCCGAGACGTGCCGTATTGCCGGTCGAGATTGCGACGGTGGAAGGTCAAACCGTCTTCTTCAACTACGGCGAGAAAGGCCCGCAGATCAACCAGTCGAATGTCAGCTGCCAGGCTGTCCGCGCCAGCAACGGCATCGTCTGGATCATCGACAGCGTGTTGCTGCCGCAATTCATCGGCAGCGAGCCTAAGCCTGAATAACCTTCGCGGCAGGGGGCCGATCCGCCGGTCGGGTCGCCCCCCTGCCGATAGCGCGCTTCGGTATCGACGCCAACCCTCGCCCATGCAAACCCGGGCAAGGACATGATGGCGGCCTGACGCCTTGTCTCAGGCGGATTCCAACATCGCCAGCAAGGCGTGCAGGGACGGAAAGGTGAATGACGCCAGATGCTGCATGCTGGCGCGCAAATCGGCCCTGCGCTGGACGAGAACGGGGCAGGCGCGGGCCGCACGGGCGGCCTGGAGACCGGTCTCGGAATCCTCCAGCACCAGACATCGTTGCGGCCTGACGCTCAGCCGACGCGCCGCCTCGAGGTAGACATCCGGTTCAGGTTTGCCGCGCGCCACCTGGTCGCGGGTCACAACGACCGGGAATTCCCCCGCCAGACCGCCCTGTTGCAGGCAATAGCTTGCATACGGGCCATCGCTGTTGGTGGCAACCGCATAGGGTCGATGCTGCACCTTCATCCAGGACAGCAATTCCCTCGCGCCCGGCATGCAGGGAATGCCCGCGCTTTCGACCGATCTGAACCAGACCGCTTCCGCAGCCCGGAAAAAGACATCCCGCCGGAAGGCCGGCCCCAGCGCCGCCGACAATGCGCTCACCACGTCGTCGGCGTGGCGGCCGAACAGGCTCTCCAGAAAATCCGGCTCAAGGCGATGGCCAAGTTCGGCGGCGGCCAGCCGCCAGGCCTCGCAGTAGGTGGATTCGGAATCCAGCAGCAGGCCATCCATGTCGAGCAGGATGGCGTCGAAGGGCGGCAGGGCGGTCATGCCGGCTTCGCCGTTTCGGTATCGCCCGGACGCGATATCGGTGCCTTGACCCGGATGTATTCGCCGCGCGCCTCCCGGGAGGAACCGACGATGACGCGCCGCCGATCCCCGCTCGTCTCCTCCAGCTGGCCGGCGATTTCCACCCGCTCGCCCGGCAACGCCTGCCCCGCGTAGGTCTGCGTGAAGCTCCAGGCCTCGGCGATGTCGGGGTGATCCAGCCGATAGCGGGCGGGAAAATCGAACGCGCCCGTCGCATCGGTGACGACGGCATCGAACCGCACGGCCCCGAGCTTCCGCGCCGGCATCGAGCCCGGCCGGTCGCTGCCGTCGAGCGCAACCAGGGTAAGGTCGAACTTCACACCCTGGCACAGCCCCTTGTTGCACTTGCGGCGCTCATGCCAGAGGTACTCGTCGAAGCCGAGTTCACAGCCGCGCCGCGCGTAGGCCGCCCGCCAGGCGTCCGGATCGAGTTCGGCCAGCCGCCCGCCGGCAATGGCCTCGCCGACGATGGCGCGGGCCCGATGGAAGGCCTCCCGCTGGTAGAACACGAAATCGATGTCGGATGCCGCATGCTGCGCGCCGATCAGCAGGGAACCGGTCAGGCCCACCCGGCTGGCGGCAAGGCCGCCCTCGACCAGCATCGTCAGCACCTGCAGGGCACGGGTTTCGATGGTACCCCGCGGACCCTGCCGCATGAGTGAGGCCACTCGCGCCCGGGGGCGATGGTGGCAGGCGATGTCCATCGGTCTCACCCCATGCAGGGTCGTTGCCAGACGTTCGGAGTCGTAACGGTACCGCGGCGCGTGTGCCATCAGCCAGTCCTGCGCGGCAGCGGTGTCCAGCTTGATGAGCCGGCCGCCCGCGCGCCGGTAACGGAGAAAACAGGGCACACGGCCGTCATCGAGCCGCTGGTCGACAACGGCGAACAGCAGGCCATCCGGTGTCTCGATGAAATCGCGGGGGAGATAGCGCGCGTCCATGTCTCGCTGCAGGGCTGGCAGTCGGCTGCCGGAGGGTTGATTGTAACGGAGTCGTCCCGGCGCAACGCCGGCCGGCCGTTGCCATCTCCTGGCCCGGCGGCGGAATGCGGTGGTTTTCCACCACGCCAGGGGCGGTGAAAACCACCGCCTCCGGCCATCGACGCGGCCAAATCAACGGCTTGAACGATGCCTGACGTTGGCATGAAGCTGGCATGAAGGATAACCATCCTTACCTTGCGTGAATACCTTATGGCCACTCTCCACCCTGTCGCGCCGCCCAAGACCGGTCTTGCGGGTTTACGGGACAACTGGCGCGCCGATGTCGTCGCCGGTTTCCTGGTCTTCCTGATCGCCCTACCGCTCTGCCTGGGCATCGCCATGGCCTCGGGCTTTCCGCCGATGAGCGGCATCATCGGCGCGGTGATCGGCGGCATGATCGTGTCCCGCTTCAGCGGCTCCCATGTGACCATCAACGGACCGGCGGCCGGGCTGATCGTCGTCATCCTGGCGGCCGTGCAGTCGCTGGGCGAAGGCGATCCCATGGCCGGCTACCGCTACACGCTGGCGGCCATCGTCGTGGCCAGCGGCTTCCAGATCCTGCTGGGCCTGCTGAAGGCGGGCCGTCTGAATGTTTTCTTCCCGTCCTCGGTGGTGCACGGCATGCTGGCGGCCATCGGCATCATCATCATGGCCAAGCAGATTCACGTCATGCTCGGCGTCAAGCCGGAAAGCAGCGAGATTCTGGGCACCATCGGCGAAATCCCGCACAGTCTGGCCAGCCTCAACCCGGAAATCGCCATCATCGGCTTCAGCGGGCTGGCCATCCTGATCCTGTGGTCGATGGTCAGGAATCGGCGCCTGAAGATGATCCCCGCGCCACTGGTGGTGGTCGGCGTCGGCATGCTGCTGGAGCGCTACTTCGATCTCGACCACGAGCATGTCTACATGTTCATGCCGGATCAGGCCTTCCTGCCGCACCATGCCTACACGGTGGGACCGAAATTCCTCGTCAGCATCCCGGACAACGTTCTCGGCAGCTTCTACTGGCCGGACTTCGGCAAGCTCGGGACCGGCGCCTTCTGGGGCGCGGTGGTCTCCATCTGCCTGGTCGGCAGCCTGGAAACGCTGCTCAGCGCCACCGCCGTGGACCGGCTCGATCCCTGGAACCGCCACTCCGACCTCAACCGCGACCTGACCGCGATCGGCATCGGCAACCTCCTGTCCGGGCTGGTTGGCGGACTGCCGATGATCGCGGAAATCGTCCGTTCCTCGGCCAACATCGCCAACGGTGCCCGCACCAGCTGGGCGAATTTCTTCCATGGCAGCTTTCTGGCCTTTTTCGTCATCGTTTTCCCGGGACTGATCCATGAAATCCCGCTGGCTTCGCTGGCCGCCCTGCTGGTCTATACCGGCTTCCGGCTGGCCTCGCCGAGGGAGTTCGCCAAGACCATGGACATCGGCCCCGAGCAGCTGGCCATCTTCGTCATCACCATCATTGGCGTGCTGGCGACGGATCTGCTGTTCGGCGTCCTGCTGGGCATCCTGGCCGAGCTGATCCTGCATCTGGCGCATGGCGTAAAGCCCGGTAACCTGCTGCGGATTTCCTATGTGATCGACCGGTCGTCGACCGATGAAATCCGGGTCCAGGTGCATGGGGCAGCGATTTTTTCCAATTTCATCGGCCTCAAGAGCGCGCTGGCCGATCTGCCGGCCGGCAAGACCGTGGTGTTCGACCTGGCGGACGCTTCGCTCATCTGCCATACGGTGATGGATTTCATCGAGAATTACCGTCGCGATTACAACGCCCACGGCGGCCGCTGCCTGATCAAGGGCCTTGACCAGCACCTGAGATATTCCGATCACCCTCTGGCCTTGCGGCGCAAGGCCAAGGCCTGACCCAAACTAGCACCTGCATACCGTGAACAAAGCCAGCATGAAAAGACCGGTTTCACGCTCCTGGATCACCCAATCCAAACACCATACGGACCGTATTCACCAGCTCAACGTCAAGCTGAGCGGCGAAACGGACCAGCTGCTGCGGGAAATCGCCGCCGAGGAGCAATTGCACCTGTACGAGGTCATCGAGAAAACCCTGGCTTTTTACCGCCACCATCACCCACGCCCCTTGCCCGAAACTTCCGGCTGAGCCACCGGCCCGGCAAGGCATGGAACGGCCTGCCTATAATGGCGGCATTGCCTTGACTCCGGGTCTTGTCCTTGAAAGATTTCCCCTATCGCTATGCCCAGCTGCGCGTCTGGGCGGTACTGCTGCTGCTGCTGGTGGTGCTGTCCCTGCTCGGCGGCATGATCTGGCGCAATTTCGACCGCTTGGAAACCATGCGCGCCTACGTCACCTATGCGCACCGCATCCAGCAGGTAGCCACGGACATCCAGTCTTCCCTGACCGACTACTTCATCTCCGAGAATCGCGAACTGCAAGGTCATCGCCTGACCCGGCTGACGGCGGAAATCATGGATCTGGGGCGGAACGACTACCATGTCGCGCCGGAAACGCCAGCCAAGCTCAGGGAACTGCAGGCCAGCATCCGCGACTTCACCGACGCGACCGCCTCGCTGGAGGAGCAGGAAGCGCAGCTGCTGGCGGCACTCAACATCACCAGCGGCATCATGGAGGCCGAGACCCTCAACCGGGAGGCCCTGCTGGAGGACATCGGCCAGTCCACCCGCACCGAGATCGCCCTGGTCTTCGCCACCGTGCTGGCGCTGCTGGTCCTGGTCGGCATCTTCCTGCGCTATCGCATCCTCGCGCCGCTGAAGGATCTGCAAAAGCTGCTGCTGCGGCTGGCCAAGGAGGATTACCGGCCGATCGACACACACAATATCGATCCGCTGCTGATGCCGGTATTCCGCAGCTACAACCTCATGGTCCGCCACCTGGGCGAACTGGAGGAAACCAAGCGGCATTACGCCGAATCGCTGGAAGCCGAGGTGCGCGAGGCTACCCAGACCCTGCTGGAGCAACAGACCGACCTCTCGCGCAACGAAAAGCTGGCGGCTGTCGGCGAACTGGCCGCGGGCATCGCCCACGAGCTGCGCAACCCCCTGGCCGGCATCCAGATGAGCTGCGCCAACCTGGCACGGGAAATCACCGACACCGACCAGAGCCAGAGGGTCGGCCTGATCATCGAGGAGCTGAAACGCATGGGCCGGCTGCTCAACGAGCTGCTGGATCTCAGTAAGCACACGCCCGCCCCGGTTACGGCCTTCGACCTGTCGGCCATGATCCACAACCTGGTTTCCCTGCTGCGCTATCAGATTCCGCCGGAAATCCGGCTACAGATCGACGCGCCGCCGGGCATCGTCTGTCAACTGCCGGAAAACCGCATCCGCCAGTGCCTGCTCAACCTGGTCATCAACGCCGCCCAGGCCATCGGCAGGCAAACGGGCAGCATCATCATTTCGGTCGAGGCGGTGGACCCATCCTGGCTCGTGCTCAAGGTCTGCGACAACGGCCCGGGATTCAGTCCCCAGATATTGAACAATGGCGTGCGCGCCTTTGTGACCGGCAAGCCCGGCGGCACCGGGCTGGGCCTGGCCATGGTGCAGCGCTTCGTGCGGGAGCTGGGCGGGCAGATGCAGCTGGGCGACAACCGGCCGCATGGCGCCTGCATCCAGTTGCGCATCCCGAGGCATTATCAATGACACTGCGGTGACTGGCACACGAACACGGCAAGGCTACAATCGCAGGCGACGTGCGACGCCCCAGGGTGACATGAGGTGACTTTCCCCGCGATGATGTCGACATCTGGCCTGTTCGCCCGCGCTGGGCTTTCGGCATGGGTTGCGGTGCTGACTCTGCTGGTCGGCCTGTCCGGCTGCTCGCTGGTCCAGACCACGGTCGACCTGCCTTTCCGCGCGGTCGAGGCCGTCCTGCCGGGCGGGGAAACCACCGAGCCGGTCGACCCCATCGACCTGCAGGAAGACATGCTGCGCTTCGCCGACAACTTCGTGGCCTCCACCTCCAAGGGCGTGGAGATGCTGCAGCGCGACGGCAAACCCATCCCGCGGCAGGAACTGCTGACCATCAAGGTCACGCTGGCCAGCGATGTCTATGGCCTGGCCACCGGCTCCAATGCCCTTGCCAACCTGGTCGGTCTCACCGTATTCGCCTCCGTCGCCCGCTGGCGCGTCCAGGATTACTGGTTGCCCAAGGTCTACGGCGTTTCCGCCGAACCGGCCCTGCAATCCCTGGAGGCTCGCGAGGAGGAAATCTGGAACATCGCCAACCGGGTGCTGAAGCCGCAGATGCAGGCCGAACTGCGCGGGGCCATCCACCAGTGGCGCAAGAACGTCGCCAATGCCTCGGGTCAGCTGGAAGCTTTCGCCAGCAATTCGCTGGTCAACGAGGTTACCCGCAGCAGCCGCGAAGCCAGGAACTCATCGCTCCCCTCCAGTGTCTTTGCCCTGCTGGATCTTGATCCCCTGGCAGGGCTCGATCCGGCCACTCGCGAACTCACGGAAACCCGGCTTTTCGCCGAGCGGGCCCTGTTCATCGGCCAGCGCATGCCGCAACTGATCCAGTGGCAGATGGAACTCCTCGCCATGCGTTCCACCTCCACCCCCGAAGTGGAGCAGGTCATCGCCAATTCGACCCAGATCGCCACCGCCAGCGACCGGCTCAGCCGTACCCTGGAGCAGATGCCGGGGCTGGTCAGTTCCGAGCGCGAGAAGCTGGTCAGCGCCCTGCACGCGGAGCAGCGCGGTCTGGGCGATCTGTCGCGCAATTTCGCCGCCACGCTTGCCGAGGGCAAGCAGATGGCGTCCTCGACGGACCAGGCCCTGAAAGCCTTCGACGACATTCTCGGGCATCTGGAGCGAATGCCTTCGAATCCCGATTCGCCACCCTTCGAAATCAAGGATTACGCCGCGACGGCGCTGGAGATCAACCGCATGGCCCTGCGGCTGACGGAAACCCTGAAAACCTTCCAGGCCCTGCTCAACCCTGCCACCTTCGAAAACCTGGCAACACAGGCCGAGCGGATCACCCAAACCACCCAGGCCCGCAGCGAGGCGCTGGTCGATTATGCCTTCCGCCGGCTGCTGATCCTGTTCGCGCTGGCTGCCGTCATCGTGGTGGCGAGCGCCCTGGGCTACCAATGGCTGCTGGCTCGCCTGCGCGGCACAGCCAGCTGAAACCAGGATGGGCCGCGCTGCCCGGAACCCGCGGGCCGGCCCGCAAAAGCCAGCCGGCGGAAGCCAGTCCGGTCGCGTTGCGGCCCTTACCCATCGCTCCCACATGAGGAAAACCGACATGCAATCCAGTTACTTGCGCCAGATCATCGCTGGCGTCGCGGTCATGGCGGCACTGCTGTCCGGCGGCATGTTCCTGCTCCGCCAGCAGCAGGGGCATCCGTCCGCGCAACGCCCGGCAGCCGAGACGCCAGCGGCATCGCCAGCCTCCGTGGCGACACCGGCGACGCCATGCGGCGTCCTGGCCGACTTTGCCGGCATTGCCGAGGCAAGCGGACCCGCCGTGGTCAACATCAGCACCCGCGGCTCCACGGCCGAGACCATGCCCGAGGCGCCGCCGGGCCCGGGTGCCGGTGATCCCTTCGCGCCTTTTTTCGGCCCCCAGGAACCGCCGGAGAACGAAGGACCCGCCCAGGGCATGGGCTCGGGCTTCATCATTCGCCCGGATGGGGTTGTCCTGACCAACGCGCACGTGGTCGACAACGCGGCGGAGGTAACCGTGAAGCTGGCGGACCGACGCGAATTCACGGCCAGGGTGATCGGCGTCGACAAGCTGAGCGATACGGCGGTATTGAAAATCGAGGCGCAAAACCTGCCGACCGTGCGCATCGGCAACCCGGCCGAGACACGCGTCGGCGAATGGGTCCTGGCGATTGGTTCGCCGTTCGGTTTCGAGAACACGGTCACGGCGGGCATCGTTTCGGCGAAATCGCGTTCCCTGCCGGAGGAGGGCTACGTGCCCTTCATCCAGACCGATGTCGCCCTGAATCCCGGCAACTCCGGCGGCCCGCTGCTGAACACGCATGGCGAGGTGATCGGCATCAATTCCCAGATCTACAGCCGTACCGGCGGCTACCAGGGACTGTCGTTCGCCATCCCCATCGATGTTGCCCTCAACGTTCAGCAGCAGCTGATGGCCAAGGGCAGGGTCAGCCGCGGCAAGCTGGGTATCGCCGTGCAGGACCTGACGCCGGCACTGGCCGAGTCATTCGGCCTGCCGAGCCCGGATGGCGCCTTAGTGGGAATGGTGCCCGCCGACGGTCCGGGCGCCAGGGCCGGCATCCAGCCAGGCGATGTCATCCTCGAGCTGAACGGGCAACCGGTGCACGACTCCCGGGAGCTGCCGCCCCGGGTGGCCGATATCAAGCCGGGCAGCACCGCCACCCTGAAAATCTGGCGCGAAGGTAAGGCCATCGAGATCCGGGTGGAGGTGGCGGAACTGGAGGACAAGCCGCCGGTGCAAAACGCCAAATCCGACGATGGCGCGCCACAGGGGCGTCTGGGCCTGGCCGTCCGGGCCCTGACCCCGGACGAGCAACGCTCGGCAGGCGTCCAGGGCGGTCTTCGGGTGGAAAAGGCCGGCGGACCCGCCGCCAGGGCCGGCATTCGCCGTGGGGACATCGTGCTGGCGGTGAACGGACAGCCCGTCAACTCGGCAGAGGAGCTGCTGGCCCTGGCACAGCAGGCCGGCAAGCGTCTGGCCCTGCTGATCCAGCGCGAGGGCAGCACGCTGTTCATTCCCATCCAGCTGGAGTGAGCGCCGCCAAAGAGCCGCAGCGGCGGGAAAATGCGTGGACAAGGCTCGGACAAGCCTGTGCACAATGGGCGCCAAATCCGACACCTTGCCTGCGCATCCGGTTTGTCCACAGACGCAGGATAGCGACCCGATGGCGTTATCCACAGCCATGGAATCCGCCAAGCCCTTGAAAGAAAGATACAAATCATCGTATCCCCAGCATTGGCAGGACGTAATAACTAACACAATCTTTTTTCTTTCTTTTCGATACTATTGGTTTCACCGGTTTGGGCAAACGAACCGGAGCAACCCATGGTCCACGATGGCAGCGGAGAAGGCATCTTCATGATCGTCAGTGTGCTGAACCAGAAAGGCGGCGTCGGCAAGACCACCCTCTCGGTGAATCTGGCGGCGACACTGGCCCTGGCGGGACGCCGTACCCTGCTGATCGACGCCGACCCACAGGCCAGCGCCCTGGACTGGCAGGCCAGCCGTGACGGCGAAAGCCTGTTCCCGGTGGTCGGCATGGCCAGAGCCACCCTGCACAAGGATGTGCCGGGCCTCGCCGCACAGCAGGAACATGTCATCATCGATGGCCCGCCGCGGGTCAACGAGCTGGCCCGTTCGGCCATCATGGCCAGTCATCTGGTCGTCATCCCGGTGCAGCCGTCCCCCTACGACATCTGGGCGGCGAGCGACATCGTCAAGCTGGTGGTGGAAGCACAGGTGTACAACACCGGTCTTCGCGGCGTCTTTGTCATCAATCGCGTGGTGGCGAAAACCGCCATCAGCCGGGACGTCGCCGAGGCGTTGAAGGACTATCCGTTCCCTTTGTTGCAGACAGCCATCGCGCAGCGGGTGGTCTTTGCCGAGAGTGCCGCAGCCGGTCTGTCGGTACTGGAATATGCGCCGCGCAGCCCGGCCGCAGGCGAAATGCGCACGCTGTTACGGGAAATCGAGGGCTTGATGGCATGCGTTACCCGGTGAGCCGCGCCCGCGGGGTGATGCATCGCAGGGTAGCCAGGCGCCAGACCCTTGCCGTCGAAGGATGGCTGGCGGCCGGCAATGGCAGCCGCCGTCTGAACGGGGTCGGTGGCGTGCTGTATGCCGCGACCTATTGCGTGGCGTACGGGCTGACGTTGGGGGTTCTGGCGGTGGCCATCCTGCTGCCGGGCCGCCGGATCGTGGCGAAGGCGATTGGTGATGGCTCTGCGGCCGCCCGCCGCGATTTCCTGCGCCTGGGCGGAGCCGTGGCCGATGACAGGGCGGCCGGGGCCCTGGATCAGGATGCCACGCCGATCTGGTGGGCTGACCAGTAGAAGTAGATGACCCAGCCCATCAGGTGGATGGCGATGATGCCGCGCAATATCCACAGATAGGCCGAGGGACGGGTCTTGTGGCGGAAGGCGTTCTGGGCGATCAGGGAACCCGGCCAGCCACCCAGGATTTCCAGGATGTGGAAATACTCCTCGGGAACCCGCCACCTGCGCATGGCGGCATTGGCCTTGTCGGTTCCGTACAGGAACATGGTCAGCAGGCTGAAACCTGCATAGGAAAAGAACGGAATCGGGTTTTTCGCCATCAGCAGAAGGTAGCCCGACAGCATCAGCGGGATGATGATCAGCAGATTGACCGCCCAGGAGCGGTGCCGCGGGTTCAGCGAGAAGTGGGTGGGCTCCGGGGCGACGCGTTCCAGCGCCGGGATCAGGGCAAAGGACGCCCGTTTTTTGGTCTCGCTCTCGACGGGGCGAAAGAGCAGCTCGTCGCCGATATCCGGCCGCCTGGGGAGGCCCTTCTTGAAGTTGCTGATGTGGACGAAATAATCGTCCTCGGTCCCCTCGGGACGGATGAAGCCGAAGCCCTTGGCGTCGTTCCACATCACCAGCGTGCCCTTCTGCATGGGCTGCAACTTGCGGGGCTTTTTCTTGCTGGCTGTGGGTGTGGACATAGCAGGTATTTTCCGGGACATGGTGACTGATTATCGCAAATCCCGCGTCTTGCCGAGGCAGCGGCCGCCAGGGAACATGCCGTCACTTCATGGCGATCATGCCGCAGAAGTTGTACCAGCGGAAAAACACGTCGGTGACCCGGAAACCGTTGCGCAGCAGCAGTTCACGGTTCTCGTCCAGCTGATAGGGAATCAGCACATTCTCCAGCGCCTCGCGTTTCTGCGCGATCTCCATGTCGGAATAACCGTTGCGGCGCTTGAAGGCGTAGTAGTGTTCGATGAACAGGCGGTTGATGGTCGAGTTGGGGCCTAGCACCTTTTCCACCAGCAGGAGGCAGCCATCGGTCTCCAGGCCCTGGACGATGGTCTGGATCAGCCGGTCACGGTAAAGCGGCCGGACGAATTGCAGGGTGAGATTCATGATGACCACCGAGGCCTGGCTCAGGTCGAGCGTCTGCTCCAGCTGGCCGCAGATGAGTTGCCAGCGGTGCGACAGACCGGCCACGGTCAGCTTGTCGCGGGCGACGGCCAGCATGTCGGGCGAGGCGTCGATGCCGATCAGCTCCACGGCGGGCGCGACGACCGGGTCCAGCTGGATCAGGGTGGTCCCGGTCGAGCAGCCGAGATCGTAGATGCGGCTGCCGGGGGTGGCGAAATCCGCCGCGATTTCGCCGATCATGCGCTGGATTTCGGGATAGAACGGTATCGAGCGGTCCAGCATGTCGTCGAAGACCCGCGCGGTCTCGGAGCCGAAATCGAAATCCTCGATCCTGTCCAGGGGCGCCTTGAATTTTTCGTCCCGCGTCATGGCCGACGGTCCCGGGTGCGGTTCTTCTGCCAGAGCCAGCGACCGGCCAGCATCAGCAGCAACAGGCTGCCGAGCCAGGCAGCGGACAGATAGCCGACGAAATAATCGTACGGGCCGATCAGATAGAGCCGCGGCGATTCCGGATCGATCCAGGTCAGCGGCTTGGCCGACTTGATGATGAAGATCCAGCCGGCATGCATGCCCATGCAGAGGGCCAGGCTGCGTGGCCAGAGCGTGCGCAGGGTGGCCAGCAGCAGCCCGGCGACGAACAGTCCCAGAAAGGCATCGGCCGGCGCCGAACTGACGCGGGCAAAGCCATCCAGTGCGATACGGAAGCCGGTCGTCCAGTCGATGCCGGTCTCCGCGGTCCAGCGGCTGCCGATAAAGTGCAGGATGGCGAAGTAGAAGGCGCTGATGATCACCGCCGCCACCGGTCCGGCCGCTTGCCGCAGGCCTGCGACCAATGCGCCGCGGAACAGGGTTTCCTCGATCAGCCCGATGCCGAGGCCGATGCCAAAGGCCTTGGCCAGCACTGGCGCCAGATAGGCCGCTGTCCAGCGATCCCAGACCACGGCGCGGATGTCCAGCTGGACCAGCAGGAAAACGTGGCCGGCCAGCATCAGGCCGCCGAGCCCGAAGCCGATCAGCCACTGGCGGACTGGCCGGGCGCCGAGGCCCCACGTCCGGAGGTCCCAGCCCAGGCGACGCCCGATCGGCCATAGCCCCAGCAGCAACAGGGCCTGCCCGCCCCGGCTGACCAGGGAACGCAGGTCGCTGATATCCTCAAGACCCAGCAGCCGGGATGCCGGGTAGGCGACCAGCGCCGCCAGGAAGGCCGCCGCCATCAGGTAGAGTAGCGGCGCCAGCAGGGCCATCAGCAGGGAGCGGGCGGTTGTCATGAGGCGGCAGGGGGAATGGATCGTGATCGGGCGGTTTCGGAGCGGAACATGAGCATGGCGGACGACCCCTTCCAGGATTCGGGGCCGGCGGCCGGATGGTCCATCCCCGATGCCACGCTGCCGTCGCTCGCGACGGGATCGCGGCTTGCCTTGCCGGGGCTTACGGAACTGCATGTCTGGCTGCTGTCGGTCGATGGCGACGCCCCGCAACAGGCTGCCTCGCCGCTTCTGAACGTCCTGGACGACCGGGAGCGCGCGCGTGCCGGACGTTACCGGCAGGCAGAGGCGCAAGCCCGCTTCCGGCTCACGCGCGCCGGCTTGCGCCTGCTCCTGGGCCGCTACCTCGGCTGCGATCCCGCCGCGCTGCATTTTACTGCCAACCCGCATGGAAAGCCGCGACTCGAGGGCATCGGGGAGGACCAGGGGCTGGTGTTCAACGTTTCCCACTCCGGCTGTCTCGCGGTGCTGGCCTTCGCTGCTGCAAGACCCTTGGGCGTGGACCTGGAGTGCTGCCGTCCCGGCCGGGATTACCGGCGGCTCGCCAGGTCTGCGCTGACGGATACCGAGCAGGCGGCCTGGCGGGCGTTGCCGGCAGATTGCCAGGCCCTTGCCTTCTGCCGGTTCTGGTCGGCCAAGGAGGCCTTCCTCAAGGCTACCGGCCGCGGTATCGCGCTGGGTCTGCAGCGGGTGGAAGTGGCGCCGGACTGGGGCGGCTACACCCGGGTGCCGGACCTGCTGGGGCCGGCGGGCGGCTGGCAGCTGGTCCATCGGGTGCGGGCGGCGTATTGTCTCTCCATCGCCAGCCGGGGCGACCCGGCCGTCGTCCGTTTTCTCAACGCCGAATCCGTTTTCAACCCATGCACCGAGGTGATCCCATGAACTGCCGGAACATCCTGGGACTGCTGCTGGTCCTCGCCATCCCCGCCGGTTGCGCCACGCGGCAGCCCGCACCCGGCTGGACCGAGGGACACTGGGTGGACCTGACGCATGCCTTCTCCGGGCAAACGGTCTATTGGCCGAATGCCGACCGCTTCAGGCTCGAGACCGTGTTTGACGGCACCACGACCAAGGGCTACCACTACTCGGCCAATCGCTACACGGCCGCCGAACATGGCGGTACCCACATGGATGCGCCGATTCATTTCGCCGCCGGCGGCCAGACCGTCGAGCATGTTCCGCTCGACCGTATCATCGGTCCCACGCTTGTCATCGATGTCGAGGCGGCGGCGCGCGCCAATCGCGACTATCTGATCGGGCCCGCGGATTTCGCCCGCTGGGAACAGGTGCATGGGCGCATTCCCGAGCGGTCCATCATACTGCTGCGCACCGGCTACGACCGTTACTGGCCGGATGCCCGCCGCTATCTGGGCACCGATGAGCGGGGCGAAGCCGCCATCGCCAGGCTGCACTTCCCGGGTCTCGCGCCGGCCGGCGCCCGCTGGCTGGTCGAGCAGCGCGGCATTCGGGCAGTGGGCCTGGATACGGCAAGCATCGACTACGGCCAGTCCAGCCTGTTCGAGAGCCACCGGATTCTGGCCGCGAGGGGCATCCCGATTTTCGAGAATCTCGCCGCACTCGATCGGCTGCCGGCAACCGGCGCCTGGCTGGTGGCCCTGCCGATGAAGATCGAGGGCGGTAGCGGCGCGCCCCTGCGGGCGGTAGCCTGGCTGCCGCAATGAGCCTCAGCCCGGTGACGCGGGGGTTTCCTCCGGGGGAAATCCCTTGCCCCAGTTGAGGATGTCGTTCGGGTCGAACTGGCGCTTGATCGCCCGCATCAGCCGCAGGCTGGGCGGGTCGAGCTCCCGCTCGACATAGTCGCGCTTCTCGATACCGACCCCGTGCTCGCCGGAGAGGGTTCCCCGGAGGCTCAGCACCAGCGAGAACATCCCGTCCAGGCAGGCATGGGCGCGATCGGACTCGCCGGGTCGTGCCGGGTCGTAGAGCAGGTTGACATGGATGTTGCCGTTGCCGGCGTGGCCGAAGTTGACGATCGGCAATCCGTAGCGGCGCGAGAGTTCGTCCAGTCCGACGATCAGCTCGGGCAGCTCCGTCACCGGCACCACTACGTCCTCGTTGATCTTCTTCGGCGCCGCCTTGCGCAGTGTCGGCGACAGGGCCTTGCGCGTCTGCCACAGGGCTTCCACCTCCGCCGCGGTCTCGGCGATGCGAAACTCCAGCAGGCCGGAATTCTCCGCCGCCGAGCGGATGCTGTCGATCTGCGGCGCCATGGCGGCGCCGAAGCCATCCACCTCGATCATCAGCAGGGCACCCGCGTCCTCCGGCAGGCCGGCCGTCGAGTAACGCCGCACCAGCTCGATGGCATTGCCATCGATGAATTCCAGCGCGCAGGGCACGGCCGGCTGCGCCATGATGCGGGCGATGGCCCGGGCGGCGGCCGCGACATCGCGATACACCGCCCGCAGCGTGCGCTTGTCTTCCGGCAGTGGAGTGAGCTTGAGTGTCGCCGCCGTGATCAGGGCCAGGGTGCCTTCGGAGCCGATCAAAAGGCGGGTCAGATCGTAGCCGACCACACCCTTGGTGGTGTAGACACCGAGCCGCAGTTCCTCGCCGGCTCCCGTGATGACGCGCAGACCCAGGGTATTGTCGCGCGGCGTTCCGTACTTGACGGCGCGGGGGCCGGCCGAGTTGTAGGCTAGGTTGCCGCCGATGCTGCAGAAGGCGGCGCTGGTCGGGTCCGGCGGCCAGAAGAAGCCATGCGGCCTGACGTAGTCCTGCACCGCCTGATTGGTGATGCCGGGTTCGACGACGATGAAACGGTTGTCGGCGGAGAATTCCAGTACCCGGTCCATGCGCTCGAAGGAGGCCACAACGCCATGCCGGAGCGGTACGGTGGCGCCGGTGGTGCCGGTGCCGCGCCCGCGGGCGGTGAGCGCCACGCCATGCTCGTTGCAGAGCCTGACCAGGGCCAGGGTCTGCTCGTGGCTGTCGGGAAAGACCACGGCGTCCGGCAGAATCTGCCGCTTGCTGTTGTCGTAGCCGTAGACCCAGCAATCGGCCGGATCGGTGAGCAGGCTCCGGGACGGGAAAATATCCCCGAGCCGGGCCGTGAAGGCGGGATTCAGGGCCATGGATTCATTCGCCGAACAGCTGCACGTCGATCAGGTCGCACAGGCAGTGCGTCATCAGCAGGTGCACTTCCTGGATGCGGGCGGTGGATTCCGAGGGCACGCGCAACTCCAGATCGCTTTCGCGCAGCAGCGGCGCCAGGGGCCCGCCATCCCGGCCGCTGATGGCGAGGATGGTCATGTCGCGGTCGTGGGCGGCGCCGGCGGCCTTGAGCAGGTTGGCCGAATTGCCGCTGGTGGTGTAGATGACCAGCACATCGCCGCTCTGGCCCAGGGCGCGGATGGGTTTGGCGAAGATCTCGTCGAACTGGTAGTCGTTGGCGATGGAGGTGATCGCCGACAGGTCGGTGGTCAGGGCGATGGCGGGCAGGCCCGGCCGGTCGCGCTCGTAGCGGTTGAGCAGTTCCGACGAGAAGTGCAGCGCTTCGGCGGCCGAACCGCCGTTGCCGCAGCAGAGGATCTTGCCGTCATTCAGCAGGCACTGGGCGAGCCGGAAGGCTGCCGCCTCGAGCCGGTCGCTGAGGCGCAGCAGGCTGTTCTGGGTGGTTTCCAGATGTTGCGAAAACTGCTGCGCGATACGGTCATGAAAGTTCATCCTCGAGGTTCTCTTTGTTCTAATCGGCCTGGAAGGCACCCTTGATCCAGTTCAGCTCGGGTCCACCGGAACCCGGTTTCAGGGCGGCGACGTCGAATCGGGTCGGGCAGTTCAGGTGATGTTCCCGCAGGTAGCTGGCCGCCGTCAGCACCAGCCGCGTCTGCTTGCGCCGATCGACGCTTTCTTCCGCGCCGCCGAAACGGCTCCGGCTGCGGTAGCGGACCTCGACGAAGACCAGCGTCCGGCCATCCCGCATGATCAGGTCGATCTCGCCGTAGCGGCTGCGGTAATTGCGCTCCACCAGCTGCAGGCCGGCCGCCAGCAGCCGCAGCAGGGCCTCGTCTTCGGCTTTTCGGCCCCGCTCGGCGCGCGACCCGCCGGCCGGGTCCATCAGAGGCGATCGACCGGGATGATCGGTGCCGGCCCCCGCGCCTGCGGCGTGCTGCCGATGAACTGGGCGCAGTCCAGCTGCCGCTGGATGCGGTTGCCAGCCACCAGGGCCAGCCCACCGGTAGCACCCTGGTAGCGATAGGCGGGGCTGCCCTCCAGCCGCGGGAGTTCCGCCAGCAGCCGGTAGGCGTCCACGCCCATGGCCATCAGCTTCAGGGATTCGTGCGAGGCGTCCGGAAACTGGTTGCTCAGTACCTGCGCCGACAAGCTGCTACCCGGCCCGGACGGCAGCAACCAGGGCATGTCGCAGAAGATCAGACCATCCAGGGGCTGATTGCTCTGCTCATCGGTCTGGCCGTCATAGGACAGCGAGGTGGCGTAAATGGGCCAGCCCGGCGTCGTCCGCAGGCGGGGAACCAGACGCCGTGCCTGGTCGGCCTCCGCGACCAGGAAGACGAAGGCATTGACCGGGCTCGCGGGCAGCTGCGACAGCAGGCCCGGGGCGGGCTCGCCCTGCTTCGGGAACTTGCGCCGATCCAGCACGGTACCGCCCAGACCGCTCCAGTAGTGCTCGAAGTGTCGCGACAGCCGCTGGCCGAATTCCGTGTCCTCGTGGAGGATGATGGCCGCCTGCTTGCTGTCGCGCCAGGCACTGGCGGCGACCTGTTCGACCTCCTGTTCCGGCGTCAGCCCGAACTGGAACAGGTGCGAATGCTGGGCGGCGTCAACCTGGTTGAGCGCCAGCACGGGTACCGGCAGATTGCCGGCGCGCGCCAGGGCTGCGACCTCGTCCTTGATCAACGGGCCAATGATGGCCCTGGCACCCGCGTCCACCAGCCGGCGGGCGGTGCGGGCAACATCGCCGTCGACCGAATCCGAGACATACAGGCTGGCCCTGTCAGGGCCGCGGTCGGCGGCATGGGCGGCCTCGAGGCCATCACGTATGGCAGACGCCGCCTTGGCATAGGGGCCCGACAACGGCAGCAGGACACCGACGAAGGGGAGCGATGGAAACCCGCCGCTGGCGGCGATGGACGGCTCGCCGGGGCGTGCCACCCGGTTGCGGATGCTCTCGTCCGCCAGCGCCCGGCGCAGGAAATCACCGCGCGCCGGATGCTCCGGGTAACGGGCTTCCCATTTGGCGATGGCAGACGGCAGTTCGTCCCGGGAGGTGTGCCTGAACAGGTGGATCAGGTTCATCCAGCCGCCCAGCGTATCCGATGTGGGCTGCCGGCTCAGCAGTACTGGATCCGGCACCTGTTCCAGGGTCTCGAAAATGATGTCGTTGTTGCGGGCCAGATCCTCCGGCTGGGACAGCAGGCGGTCCAGCGCGATCCGCTCGGCGGCGCTGTCGACCATGTTGCCCAGCTGGTTCAGCGCGGATGCGCGGAGGATGTGATAGTTTTTCTCGTCCTGGAGGGCCAGTTTCCGGCTCCGCAGGCTGTTGAGGGTGTTCAGCGCCTCGCGCGCCTGGCCGGCGTTGAGGTCCAGCCGGCTGGACAGCAGCAGGTAGCGGTCATGATCGACACCGCTCAGTTCGCCCGGGCGTATGGCGGCAGCGAGGTTTTGGGCTGCCGCGCCGTCCCCGGATCGCAGCGCCGCGTCGGCGGCGGCCAGCCAGTAGGCGTCGGGTGTCGACGAAGCCGTGGCCAACTGCTCGTAGCGCCGCATGGCGCCGTGATAGTCTCCGCCCCGCAGCATCGCCTCGGCCTGCGGATCGTCGGGCGCCGGGGAACCTGGCCAGCGCGGCAACCGACCCTGGCAGGCCGCCAGGCCGAACGCTAACACCAACAGAGCGAGAGGGCGCGAGCAGCGCATGATGGGTGATTCGAGGGAGAACGGCAGGGCATGATGATGAGGCGCGAACCACAAGTGGCCGCCGGAGTACTATACCTAGTCGCCACGCCCATCGGCAATCTGTCCGATGTCAGCTTCCGGGCGCTGGAAGTGCTGAAGTCCGTCGATGCCATCGCCTGCGAGGATACCCGCCACAGCCGGCCCCTGCTCGATCATTACGGCATCGACCGCCCCCTGATCGCGCTGCACGAATACAACGAGGACAGCCGCTCGGCGCGGCTGGCCGAGCGGCTGCTGGCGGGCGACTCCATCGCCCTCGTTTCCGATGCCGGCACGCCCCTGATCAACGATCCCGGCTATCCGCTGGTACGCGCGGCCCGGGCGGCCGGCATCCGGGTCTCGCCGGTCCCCGGTCCCTGCGCCCTGATCGCGGCGCTGAGCGCTTCGGGTCTGCCCAGCCACCGCTTCACCTATGAGGGATTTCCACCGCGCAAATCGTCGGCCCGCAAGTCCTTCTTCGCGGCCCTGAAGGACGATGCGCGCACGCTGATCTTTTACGAGTCCTCTCACCGGGTCCTGGAAACCCTGCGCGATCTGGCCAGTGTGTTTCCGGCCGGGCGGCGCCTGGTGCTGGCGCGCGAGCTTACCAAGCGCTACGAGACCCTGGTCGACACCACTGTGGGCGGCGCGGAGGCACTGCTGGCGGCGGCTGCCGAAATGCGGCTGGGGGAGTTCGTGGTGCTGGTCGAGGGTGCCCCGAGCACCGCTGCCACGGCCGTGCTGACCCCGCAGCAGGCCCGCATCCTGGGCATCCTGCTGCGGGACCATCCGCTGAAGACAGCCGTCGCGCTGACGGTGGAAATCAGCGGCGCGCGTCGCGAACTGGTCTATCGCGAAGCGCTGCGGCTCTCGGGGCGCGAGGGAACCTCGGTGGAGGCCACGGATTAGCGGGCAGGCTCGGGCTGCGCGAGCGGGGTTTCGTCGCGGCCGCCACGCACCGAGTTGCGCAGGGGTTGTGCGGTCACGGGCTTGCCGTTGCTCTTGCTGGCGGTGGGCGTGCCGAGACCGACCAGGTTTTCCCAGCTGCCGTATTTGACAAAGTCGGGATCGCCGGACGCAATGCGGGCGGTGACTTCCTGGCGGGCCAGTTCGATGATTTCGTCGGGGCTTTTCCCGTCGACGAAAGGCAGGAAGGCGTCCGGACCTTCCTTGGACTTGATGGCGCCCAGAACGCCGTAGGACGTCTCGAAGATATGCTGTTGCTGGGTGGTCATGTAGCGCTTCAGTTTCTTGACCGAATTGGCGGCCGTGCGCTGATTGGAACCGTCGATGCCCCGGGTGGTTTGCGTGAAGGCGGACATGAAGTAGATCACCGCCAGCAAACCCATGACCCAAAATATAATTTTCATAATGTTTCTCGTCGGCGTTTCCAGTGTTGTTAATGTTAGGCTCTCGACATGATCGGCGTCAAAAGCGCCGAAATGGTCGATGGATCCTGGGAGAACGCAAGGCCTGGGCGCCGCGGATGCCAGTGTTCCCGCCTCATCCCGTCACTCTCGCGAGTACGGTTGTGACCGTGAAAGCCTTGGTTGGTTTCGCCTGTCTGGCGCTCTTGTCGGCCTGCGCCCACGACCTCGAACTGATGAAGATGGAGGAGCAGGTCAACGGCTACGGCTCCGCCATTCGCTGGAATCTTTTCAAGAAGGCGGCCGGCTATCTCGATCCGCCGCCGGTGCCCGCGCCGGACTGGAAGGCGCTGGCCGAAACCAAGGTCACCGCCTACAGTCCCCAGTACCGTGAGGTTCTGCCCAGCGGCAAGGTGATGACGCAGACGGTCGAGATCCGCTACATCCCGCCCGGCGCCGTGGTCGAGAAAAGCCTCATCGATCAGCAGCGCTGGCGTTTCGATGAGGATGGCAACCGCTGGGTCCTGGAAAGCGGCCTGCCGGAGTTCAACCAGACGTTGGCCCGTACTCAGCGCACGCCGTAGCCCATGGCGTGACGGCACAGCATCCGCTTGGCAAACGGCAGGTGATCGAGCGTCAGGAGGCCCAGGTTGCGCAACAGGGCCAGCGGGGTGTCGTCGTTCGAGAACAGTCGCACCAGACTGTCGGTGAAACGGACCACGCGTTCCAGATCCCTGCGCCGGGTGGCCGCATAGCGGGCGAGAAAGTCGGCAGCACCGATGTCCGCGCCCAGACGGGTCTGGATTTCGAGATGTTCGGCCAGTATCGCGGCATCGCGCAGGCCGAGATTGAAGCCCTGGCCGGCGACCGGATGCAGCTGGTGCATGGCGTTGCCGATAAGGATGACGCGGTCGTCGTCCATGCGGCCGGCCTGGATCAGCCGCAGCGGGAATCCCTGCGGCCGCGAGACCAGCGATAGCCCCCCCAGCCAGTGGCCGAAGGCCTCTTGCAGGCTGGTGATGAACTCGGCATCGCCGCGTTGCAGCATGTCCGCGGCCTCCTCGTCGGCCAGCGTCCAGACCACAGAACTCCTGTGCGCCGCCAGCGGCAGAAAGGCGAGGGGCCCGGTGACGGTAAAGCGTTCGTAGGCGGTATGCCGCGTCGGCCTTTCCGTCTGAACCTCGGCGACGATGGCGGTCTGCCCATATTCCTGTACCCGCTGTTCGATACCCAGCAGCGTGCGGACGGTGGAATTGCCGCCATCCGCGGCCACACAGAGCCGGGCCGAAATATTGCGTGTCTCCTCGCCCTCTTTCAGCGTCACGAAAACCCTGTCCGGTCCCGCCTTGAGCCCCATGACCCGTGCCGGACAGAGCCGGCTGACGGCGGTTTCGTCGAGCCGCGACTGGATGGCGTCTTCCAGATGGCGGGCTAGCAGCACATGTCCCAGCGCGTCGACATCGGCCTCGGCGGCGTGCAGACGGGTCTTGCCGAAATGGCCGCGGTCGGAAACGTGGATGTGCCGGATCGGCATCGCCCGCGCCGCCACGACATCCCAGAGACCCAGTCCGGCCAGGCCTTGCGCGGTGCTGCGGGACAGCGCCAGCGCGCGATCTCCGGCGGGCGACACCCGCCGCTCGGCATCGCTCAACGCCTCCACCAGACCTATGCGCAGCGGCGTCGCCTGCAATGCCAGGGCCAGGCTGCCGCCCACCAGTCCGCCACCGATGATCAGGAGGTCGAAATCCATGCTCATGGTTCCGCCATCAGGGCCTCGATGTCCGCCACCGTTTTCGGCAGCGCGGCCGTCAGTACCTCGCAGCCGTCGCGGGTGACCAGCACGTCGTCCTCGATGCGGACGCCGATGCCACGCCAGCACGGGTCCACCTCCTGGCAATCGGCAGCGATGTAGAGACCCGGCTCGACGGTCAGCACCATGCCGGGCTCGAAGGCCCGCCACTTGCCGCCGACCCGATAGGCGCCGACATCGTGTACGTCCATGCCCAGCCAGTGGCCGGTGCGGTGCATGTAGAACTTCTTGTAGGCTTCGTCTTTGATCAGCCGCGAGGTTTTGCCCTCCAGCAGACCCAGGCGCACCAGTCCGCGTGTCAGCACCTTGACGGCGGCTTCATGCGGTTCGTTCCAGCGTCGGCCGGGGCGCACGGCGTCGATGGCGGCCAGCTGCGCCTCGAGCACCAGCTCGTAGATCAGGCGCTGGGGCTTGCTGAATCGGCCATTGACGGGGAAGGTACGGGTGATATCCGCGGCATAGTTCGCGCACTCGGCGCCCGCATCGATGAGCAGCAGATCGCCGTCTCCCAGCACGGCATCATTCTGGGTGTAATGCAGCACGCAGGCGTTGGCACCGCCAGCGACGATGCTCGGATAGGCCAGCGAGCGCATGCCGTGCAAGGCGAACTCGTGCGCCAGTTCGGCCTCGATCTCGTATTCGTGGCGCCCCGGCCGACAGGCGCGCATGGCCCGCCGATGGCCGAGCACCGAGACCTCGGCCGCCCGGCGCATGATGCGGATTTCCTCCGGCGACTTGATCAGGCGCAGCTCGTGCAGCAGGTGCTCCAGCGCGATGAATTCATGCGGCGCCTCGACCCCGTTGCGGGCGCGACCACGCACCGTGTTGACGGCGGACAGCAGCGCGTGGTCCAGTTCGGCATCCTGGCCGATGGGAAAGTAGACGCGCTCGCGGTTTTCCAGCAGGCGCGGCAATTGCTCGTCCAGGGCCTCGATCGGGAAGGCCTGGTCGGCGCCATGCTCCGCGCGTGCGCCCTCCAGCCCGGCGTGACGGCCGGTCCAGATGGCCTTTTCCGGATCGAACGGGCGACAGAAGAGTATGAATTCCCCCTCCTTGCAGCCCGGCGCCAGGACCGCGACGGCTTCAGGTTCATGGAAGCCGGTGAGATAGTGGAAATCGCTGTGCTGGCGGTAGGGATACTCGACGTCGCGATTGCGGATGCTCGCCGGCGCGCTGGCGACCAGCGCCACGCTGTTTTTCTTCATTTGCCGCATCAACTGCTTGCGGCGGTGCCTGAAATCGTTGGGGGTCAGCATGGCGCCAGCCGTTCAGTGGCGGAGGGTGGACGTGTTCGACACCAGCTCCTGCTGGATTACCTGCACGCCGACACGGACATACTCGGTCAGTTCGGCGTAGGCGTTTTCGTCGCCCTCGCCAGCTACCTCGGCATCCAGTCGCACGATTTCCAGGAAGTCGCGCAGGATTTCCGCACACTCGCCCGGCCAGCCGGCGTTGCCACCGCGGTAGCCGATCCCCTGCAGGAAGCCGTGACACCACTCGCTCAGCGCGCTGGCGCGGCCTTCCAGCGGTTGGTCGTCGCCGGGCAGGAGCGGCTCGAAGGAGAAATCGAAGTCGGCCAGCTGGCGGCGGGTCTGGCTGAACAGGCGTTCCAGGCAGGATCGATCGTGTTCGCCGATGCCGGACAGCTCCGGACCGAAGAAACTGCCCAGCCATTGCCGGCAGTCGAGGCCGACGTCCATGCAGAGCATGCCGGCCAGGACCCCATGGACCTCCGCGGGGCTGCCGGCGGGGACGCCCGCCTGCATGGCCGCCTGAATGTCCCCAAAGCTCACATCGTGTTGATTCATGGGTACTTGCCTTGTCGGCGTCACATCAATTCTTTATCCTAACATTCGGCCTTCACGCCACCCAAGTTTTCATCTTCCAGCAAGCCCATGAGCGAACCATCCCCCCCCATCAAGGTCCACATTCTCGGCAAGGAGTACCCCGTCTCCTGCCCGGCGGATGAACAGCATGAGCTTCTGATCGCTGCCCGATATCTCGACGAGAAGATGCGCGAGATACGCGACAACGGCCGCATCATCGGTACCGAGCGCATCGCGGTGATGGCCGCCCTCAACATCACCCACGAACTGCTGCAGGAACGCCAGCGCCGACTGGTCTGAGGCGCGCGCGCCTCATGTCGGTGCGGGACGTTTGCGCGGGGCCCGCAAGCCGGTAAAATGACACCGATGTATTCCCTGCGGCGTTCGAAGCCTGCTGGGTTACTTCTTGAGCCTAATCCAAAACCCCGGGAACGCCCGAACCGGCGATGTGTGCAAGTCCGCTCCGTGCGGGAAGCCTGATTCGCCATTCACCGATCCCACCTGAACCTCTGGTTCAAGGGCGAAAGCGGGTTACGGCGCAGGCGGGGAATACCTCATCGACGCGATCTGCCGGCCAATCAGCATCGTGTCCAGAATCGATCAGACCGGCGCAACGCCAGCGGATAGCACTTTGCAACTCCCTGTGCAGGGTATCCGCCAATCCCGTGGACTTCAGGTCATCGCAACCCGCGCTGAGGGATTTTCGACAGCCGGCTTGCTGCCTCGTCATATCCATCAGCCTTTTGGGTCGAGGATGGGTCGCGGCATTCTCACGACAACGACCCCGGGAAAACGGCGCATGAACTTTCGCGACAGCAGGGTTAGCATGTGGGCGGTGGCCATCTGCACGGCCCTGCAAGCCTGTGTGAGCGCCTCGCTGGTGCCCAACGCCGACGGCACGGTTGCCATCGTCGGCAACGGCTACGATGAGGACGAAGCGCTGGAGGCGGCCCTGGACAAGGGCATAGCGCATTGCAAACCGACCGGCAAAGCCTTTGCCGTGCTGTCGAGACAATCGCGTTATCAGGGCATCGACCCTACCGTCAAGACGGCGATCAATGTCGCCGGCATGGTCGGCAGGCAACCCATCTACGACATGGGCAACCGCTCCGATGACTGGCGAGTGGAACTCCAGGGAAAATGCCAGTAGAGACTGGCCTGTCGGCACCAGGGAACTGCAAGGAGGTCAAGCTGCGATACTGGCTGTTCAAGTCCGAACCCGGCGAGTTCGGCATCGACGATCTGGCCCGTCGCCCGGACCGGAGCGAACATTGGGACGGCGTTCGCAACTACCAGGCCCGCAATCTGATGCGGGACGAGATGCGGGTCGGCGACGCCCTGTTTTTCTACCACTCGAACTGCGACGAGCCGGGCATCGTCGGTATCGCCCGGGTGGCACGGGAGGCCTATCCCGACCCGACCGCCTTCGATCCCGGGAACAAGCACTACGATCCCAGGAGTCGTCCCGAACAGCCGACCTGGTACATGGTGGATGTAGAGTTCGTGCGCAAGCTGAGGCGAACCATCACCCTGGCCGAGCTGAAGACAAGGCCCGAACTGGACGGTCTGGCGCTGGTGCGGCGGGGCAACCGCCTGTCGGTGATGCCGGTCAGCGAGGCGCAATGGCATTTCATCCTGGGACTGGAATGAGCTGGCTTTACCTGGTGGGCGCGGGCCTGTTCGAGATCGGCTGGCCGGTCGGCCTGAAGCTGGCCCAGGTTTCCGGCCAGCGCTGGCTGGGTATCGTCATTGCCATCCTCTGCATGGCCTGCAGCGGCGGCCTGCTGTGGCTGGCGCAGCGGGACATCACCATCGGCACGGCCTATGCCGTCTGGACCGGCATCGGTGCGGCCGGCACCTTTCTGGTGGGCGTCTGGTTCTTCGGCGACCCGGCCAGTCTGGGCCGCTACCTTGGCGTGCTGCTGATCATCTGCGGCGTGGCCACCCTCAAGCTGGCCGCCTGATTCAGAGCCCCTTGCGCGGCCGTCGGACCGGCGTCTCGCTGCCGCCGGCGAACAGCCGATAGGCAGGATTCAGTGTCTCCTCCCGGTAGGCAAAGCCGATCTCGTCCAACGAGGCCCGGAATTCCCTGCGCTCGGCCCTGGGCACCTGGATGCCCATCAGAACCCGCCCGTAGGCCGCGCCGTGATTGCGGTAGTGGAACAGCGTGATGTTCCAGCGACCGCTCAGCCGCGAGAGGAACGACAGCAAGGCCCCCGGTCGCTCCGGGAACTCGAAGCTGTAGACCACTTCGTCCAGCAGCCTGGGCGCATGGCCACCGACCATGTAGCGCATGTGTTCCAGGGCCAGCTCGTTGCGCGACATGTCGACCACCGCATAGCCCTGAGCCGCCAGCGTCCCGATCAGGGCGGCATCATCGCGGCCACCGCTGTGCACGCCGACGAAGATCTGCGCGTCGCCATCGTCGAAATAGCGGTAGTTGAATTCGGTGATGGCCCGCCGGCCCAGCGTCTGGCAGAAGCGCAGGAAACTGCCGGGCCGTTCCGGAATCGTGACCGCCATCAGCTGTTCGCGCCGCTCGCCGATCTGGGCGCGCTCCGCCACGTGGCGGAGCCGGTCGAAATTGATGTTGGCGCCACTCTCGATCGCCACCAGGGTTTGCCCGCGGATACCGGTCCGCTCCACGTAGCGGCGGGCGCCGGCGACACCCAGGGCGCCCGCCGGTTCGGCGACCGAGCGGGTGTCGTCGAAGATATCCTTGATCGCCGCGCAGATTTCGTCGGTGCTGACCGTGACGACCTCGTCGACATAGGCGTGGGCGATGTGGAAGGTTTCCTTGCCGACCTGTCTGACGGCGACGCCGTCGGCGAACAGCCCCACCTGCTTCAGGGTCACTCGCCGGCTGGCCTTCATGGCCCGGTTGAGGCAGTCGGCATCGTCGGGCTCGACGCCGATGATGCGGATCTCCGGCCGCACGAACTTCACATAGGCGGCAATGCCGGCGATCAGGCCGCCACCGCCCACGGGAACGAAGATGGCATGGATGTCGTCGTGATGCTGGCGCAGGATTTCCATGCCGATGGTGCCCTGGCCGGCGATTACCTCGGGGTCGTCGTAGGGATGAATGAAGGTCAGCTGCTGAGCCTCGGCCAGCGCCAGGGCGTGTTCGCAGGCTTCGTCGTAGGCATCCCCATGCAGCACGGTCTCGGCACCGAGGTTGCGGACCGCGTTGATCTTGATCGCCGGCGTGGTGCAGGGCATGACGATGAGGGCGCGCAGGCCCAGCTTGCGCGCCGCCAGGGCCACGCCCTGGGCATGGTTTCCGGCCGATGCGGCGATGACACCCGCGCGCCGCGCCAAGGCATCGAGGCTGGCCATCTTGTTGTAGGCGCCGCGCAGCTTGAAGGAAAAGACCGGTTGCAGATCCTCGCGCTTGATGTACAGGGAGTTGTCCAGACCGCGGCTGAGACCGGCGGCATAATCCAACGGGCTTTCGATGGCGACGTCGTAGACGCGCGCCCTGAGGATGCGCTCGACAGTGCGGGTAAGGATCATGGGAATGGGCCGGGATCGAGGATGGTCAGCGAAAGGCCGTCGGCCACATGGCGTGGCGGGGCAGCCGGCGTCACGTTATCATCCCGCGTTTTTACCACGACCGACCCAGCAGGGAAATCACCCATGACGCAAGACGAACTCAAGCAGAAGGTTGCCGAAGCCGCGCTCGAATATGTGAAGGGCTACTCGATCCTTGGTATCGGCACCGGCTCCACCACGCGACTGTTCATCGACTGCCTGGCGGACATCCGGCAGGACATCGAGGGCACCGTTTCCAGTTCCAATGCCAGCACCGAGCAGCTCAGGAAGCTCGGTATCCCGGTTCTGGAACTCAACGATGTCGGCACCCTGGACGTCTACGTCGATGGCGCCGACGAGATCAACCCGCACAAGCAGCTGATCAAGGGCGGCGGGGCGGCGCTGACCCGCGAGAAGATTATCGCCGGGGCCAGCCGCAAGTTCATCTGCATCGCCGACGATAGCAAGTGCGTGGACGTGCTCGGCAAGTTCCCGTTGCCGGTGGAGGTCATTCCCATGGCCCGCAGCTATGTGGCGCGGGAGATGGTCAAGCTCGGCGGTCAGCCGGTCTGGCGTGAAAACTGTGTCACCGACAACGGCGGCCAGATTCTCGACGTCTGGAATCTCTCCATCGTCAACCCTGTCGAGCTGGAGCAGCTCATCAACAACATCCCGGGTGTCATCACCTGCGGCATTTTCGCCATGCGCCCGGCGGACATTATCCTGGTGGGTGGCGCCGACGGCGTGCGCCGTATCGACTGACGCCGGACCGGATACCCCCAGCGCCGGTTCAGGCGTCGATGTCGACCCGCATGGACAGATCGACCGCCCTGACGTGCTTGGTCAGGGCGCCAACCGAAACGTAATCGACACCGGTTGCGGCGATCGCCGGCAGGCTGTCCAGGCTGACGTTGCCGGATACCTCCAGCTCGGCCCGCCCGCCCGCAAGGGTGACAGCCTCACGCAGCGTGGGCAGGCTGAAATTGTCCAGCAGTATCCGCCCGGCGCCGGCCTCGAGAGCTTCCTGCAATTCGGCGAGGTTTTCCACTTCCACCTCGATCATGACACCGGCCTGCAATGCCTGCGCCGCCCGCACGGCGCGGGTGATCGAACCGGTAGCGAAGATGTGGTTCTCCTTGATGAGGATGCCGTCATACAGGCCGATGCGGTGATTGTGACAGCCGCCGCAACGCACCGCGTACTTCTGTGCCAGCCGCAGGCCGGGCAACGTCTTGCGGGTATCCAGCACCCGGGTTCGGGTTCCGGCGACCGCCCTGGCGTAGCGCCGGGCCAGGGTGGCGGTGGCCGACAGGGTTTGCAGCAGGTTGAGGGCGGTGCGTTCGCCCGTCATCAGGCCACGCGCCGGTCCGGTCAGCCGGCACAGCACGGTATCAGCGGCCACCTCGGCTCCCTCCTCTGCCAGCCACTGCAAGCGGATCGCGGGTTCGATATGGGCGAACACGGCCGCGAACCAGGCCTGGCCGCACAGCACCATGGATTCGCGGGTGACGACGCTGGCGGTAGCCAGCGCCGCTTCGGGCAGGATCAGGGCGGTGAGGTCGCCGGTGCCGATGTCCTCGGCAAGAAAGCGCTGGATATCGCGGGGATCGGGCTGGTCCATCTGTCCCTCGGAGAGGCCGAAGCCGGCCAGCATGGCGCGCAGCCCGCTAGCTGGCCGGCTTCGGAGGGGCGCTTCGCCGGGAAAGAGCGGGGCAAAGCGCCGGCGGGTGGTCAGTTCTTGCCGTCGGTTTTCTTGGCCGATGCTTTCTCTTTTTCCTTGCCTTTCGTCGTCTTGCCCTTGGCCTTATCCTTCTTGGCCGGGGCGGCTTCCTTGGCAGCGGCTGCGGAGACGCCATATTCCTTCAGCTTGGCCACGTAGCTGGCGCGTTCGGAGGCCGGCATGGTAACGAGACCGGCTGCCCGCAGGTAACCCTTCTCACCCCAGGCCTCTTCGCTGGAAATCTCCGCCAGGAACTCCTTCAATCCCGGCGTGCGGCCGATGTTGTTGGACTTGATGTAGAGATAGAGCGGCCGGGTACCCAGGTAGGTACCGGAGGAAATGTTCTCGTAGGTGGGTTCGACACCATTGATGGGTATCGCCCGGATCTTGCCGGCGTGATCGGTCACCATCTTGTAGCCGAACACACCCAGCTTGGGGCTGGCGGAATCGGCGATCAGGTCGATCTGGGTCTGGTCGTTCTCGCGGCCTTCCCTGTAGATGCCGTCCTCCCGCACGCTGCGGCATTTGCGCAGCATGTCGGCGGTGGGTTCGCGCGCGCCGGCGGGCACCCAGGGCGAGCCCTTGCATTCGAGGTCGGAAATCAGGTCGATGAAGGCGTCGTGCGTGGCGGAGGTGTTGGGCGGGCCGAGCAGCTCGATGGGCATGGCCGGCAACGAGGCCTTCACGTCCTTCCAGGTCTTGTTGGGGTTGAGCGCCATGGGACCGTCGCGCTCGGCCAGCCATTTGGCGAAGGCCTTCCGCGCTTCCACGTTGGTCAGCGACCAGGGTTCGGCTTTCCTGGATTGCGCCAGAATGACGGCGTCATAGCCGATCTTCAGTTCCAGCACGTCACCGACGCCATTGCGCCGGCACTCGTCGCGCTCCTTGGTCTTCATGGCGCGGGAGGCGATGGCGATATCGGGCGACTCGGGTCCGGTACCCTCGCAGAACAGCTTGATGCCGCCTCCGGTCCCGGACGCCTGGACCAGCGGCGCCTTGCCCTTGAGATGATCGGCGGCAGCCTTGACGAAGGGTACCACGGTCGAGGAACCCATCATGGAAACATAGCCGCGCTGGAATTCCGCCATGCCGGTCGAGGCAAACAGGCCGCCACCCACCAGCGCAGCCGCCATCAGAAAGTTTTTCGTCATGGATCAACAACCCCTGTTTAGAGATGCGCCGGGCGCGAAGCCTGATATTGTAAACCGAATGCGCGGGCCGCTGCCCGATTCACTCGCCGGCTTTCAGCCATTCCCAGTAATGGGTGTAAAGCGTCACCGCCTCGCCGACATCGGTGGTGTACTCGCCCTTTTCCAGAATCTCGTCCGTCGGGTACATGACCGGATTGTCCCGCAGCTCGGCCGGCAGCTGGCGCACCGCCTCGGCATTGGGCGAAGCATAGCGGGTCGTCTCGGCGATCAGCCGGGCGATGTCCGGCCGCAGCAGGAAATCGATCAGACGGTGGGCGCCGTCGGGATTGCCGGCCCCGGCCGGGATGGCGAGATTGTCCATCCACAGGCCGCACCCCTCGCGCGGGTAGAGGTAGACAAAGCCCGGCGCCTCCAGCTGGGTACGATAGGCATTGCCGTTCCATATCATGCCGGCGTCGATCTCGCCGGTGACGTACAGCACCTGGGGCGCATCGGAATTGAAGACACGCACGTTCGGCATCAGCATCCGCAGCTTCTCGTAGGCCTGCCGGATCTGGCCGGGATTGGTGCTGTTGCCGGAATATCCCAGGACCCTGAGGCCGATCTGGAACACCTCGCGCATATCGTTGGCGAGCAGCAGGCCACGGCGGAATTCCGGCCGCCACAAATCCGCCCAGCCGCTGACCCGCGCCGGGTCGTAGCGCGCTGTGTTGAGGGCGATGCCGGTCGTGCCCCAGAGATACGGGACGCTGTAGCGGTTGCCGGGATCGAAGGGCTTGTCGAGATGGCGTGGGTCGAGATGGCGGAAATTCGGCAACCGCGACCGTTCCAGCGGCCGCAGCAGGCCTTCCTGGCGCATGCGGTCGATGAAATAGGTGGACGGCACGACGAGGTCGTAGCCTTGCGCCCGCAGCAGCTTGAGCTTGGCGTACATGGCCTCGTTGCTGTCGTAGGTCGAGTAGCGGACGCGAATGCCGGTTTCCGCCGTGAACCGCTCCAGCACCGCGGCCGGCAGGTAGTCGGACCAGTTGTAGAAGCGCACCTCGGCGGCGGCCGCGTGCACCAGCCGCAGGGTCGCCAGCACCAGCAGGGCGGCCATTGCCGTGCGCCGCATCAGGCCGGCCTTCCGCGCAGCTTCTGCGACAGGCTGACCAGAATCAGCGAGAACCCGAACAACAGGGTCGCCAGCGCATTCACCTCCGGTTTCACGCCCATCCGCACCATCGAATAGATACGCAGCGGCAATACCTCGAAATCCGGGCCGGTGACGAAGAAGCTCACCACCACGTCGTCCAGCGACAGCGTGAAACTCAGCAGCCAGCCGGCGGCGACGGCAGGCAGGGCCAGCGGCAGCACCACCCGCTGGATGGCCTGCAACTCGCCGGCGCCGAGGTCGCGGGCCGCCTCCACCAGTTGGTGGTCGAAATCCTGCAACCGCGACAGCACCGTCACCGCCACGAACGGCAGGCCAAAGGTGATATGGGCCAGCAGCAGCGTCGGCCATCCCAGCGGCACACGCAGCAGGATGAACAGCACCAGCAGCGAGACGCCCATGACGATTTCCGGCGACATCAGGGTGACATACAGGAGCCCCTGAAAAAAGACCCGCCCCGGCAGGCGATAGAGCCGCAGCCCGATGGCGCCCAGCGTACCGATCACGGTGGCCATCGTGGCGGCGGCGGTCGCCACCAGCAGCGAATTCCGGGTCGCGTCGAGCAGATCCGCGTCATCCGCGAGCTGGCGATACCACTGTCCGCCAAGGCTGTCCCAATGTGTCCCGTAGGGCGAGGTGTTGAAGGAATAGGCCATCAGCACCAGCATCGGCAGGTACAGGAAGACAAAGACGCCCAGCAGACTGGCGCCGCGCAGACTAGGCATCGGCCATTCCCGTCTCGCCCATGCGCTGCCGGGCCAGCCGGTACAGCGCCAGGAACAGGAATAGCAGCCCGATGACCACCAGGCTGGCCGCCGCACCGAACGGCCAGTCGCGCGCGTCCAGGAACTGCTCCTTCAGCAGGGCGCCCAGCATGAGGTTGCGCGCGCCGCCCAGCACATCGGTGACATAGAACAGCCCCAGCGCCGGCAGGAAAACCATCAGGGCGCCGGCGGCCATGCCCGGCGCGGTCAGCGGGACAATGACATGCCGGAAGCTTGCCAGCCGCCCGGCGCCGAGATCCGCCGCCGCCTCGATCAGGCGCCGGTCAAGCTTCTCGAAGCTGGAATAGAGCGGCAGGATCATGAAGGGCAGCAGCACGTAGACCAGCCCGAGGCTCACCGCCCAGCCGCTGTAGAGCAGCCGGATCGGCTCGTTGACGAGCCCCAGCCCCACCAGCAGGGCGTTCATCGCGCCCTTGGCCGCCAGCAGGCTGCGAATGGCGTAGATCCGTACCAGCGAATTGGTCCAGAAGGGCAGGATCACCAGCATCAGCAGCAGCGGTCGCCAGCGCCGACCGACGCGCGACAGCGACCAGGCGAACGGATAGGCGATCAGCAGACACAAGAGCGTCGCCAGCATGGCCATGGCCAGCGAATCGATGAAGACATTGAGATAGGTCGGGTCAAGCAGACGCCGGTAATTGTCCAGTGTCGGGACGAAGCGGATGAAGCCCCGCTCGTCGCGGCCGAGGAAGCTGACCGTTACGACCAGCCCTGTCGGCACCAAGGTGAACATCGACAGCCAGAGCGGGAGCCCCGACAGGGCGCACCACCGTCTCAGACCCAATAACCGGGAGGCCGGGTCCTTCGCGGCCCGCGAAAAGCAGCGCACCCGCCGGAGCCGGGTCATGGCGCCGGGAACATGGCCAAGGGCCGGAATGCGCCGACAGCCCGGGCAAGCGGGAACCCAAGGCAAAAGGTCAGACAAATCTGATAGCTTGTCGGTGAATCGCTCATCCGAAGGAGAAACCCATGAAGCTCTACTACACGCCAGGTGCCTGCTCGCTCGCCGTCCATATCGTCCTGCGGGAAGCGGACTACGGTTTCGGGCTGGTCCGCGTCGATCTCGCCACTCACCGGACCGAACACGGCGACGACTACCGCGCCATCAATCCCAAGGGTTATGTGCCGGCCCTGCAGTTCATGGACGGCCAGTTGCTCACCGAGGATCAGGTCATCCTGCAGTATCTGGCCGACCACAAGCCGGAGGCAAAACTGGCGCCGCCCGCGGGCACGATGGAGCGCTACCGCCTGATGGAGTGGCTGGCCTTCATCGCCACCGAACTGCACAAGGGGTTCGGCCCGCTCTGGAACCCGAATGCGCCCATCGAAACCCGCCAGGCCGCGCTGGACAACCTGTCGCGCCGCTTCGATTATGTCGAGGCGCTGATGGGCGCTCAACCCTATCTGACCGGCGAGCATTTCACTCTTGCCGATGCCTACCTCTTCACCGTCCTCAACTGGGCCCACTACCATCACATCGATCTCGGCCCCTGGCCGCACCTGACGGCTCTTCACAAGCGCGTCGCGGAGCGTCCGGCCGTCGCGGCGGCCATGCGTGCGGAGGGCCTGGTGGCCTGACCCCGGATGGCAACCGGGTTGCCTCAACGAGGCCCCTGTGACCGGATGGCTGGCGGGAAGGCCGGAGCTCGCCTTTCCGCCCGCGGGAAGCGGAACCGGCTCATGCCCCGAGCACGGTTTCCCGACCCGGCGTCCAGCCGACAGCGACGCGCCGGCCAGGCGTGCCGTCCGGGCCGGCGATGGCGTCATTGAAGAACGCGCTGGCCGTGAGTGTCTGGCCGCTGTCGAGACGGATGACGAGATCGAGCGTCACGCCCCGGTAGCGGGCGTCGAGGATCTCTCCGCGCAGCGGTTCCGCCGTGGACGCCGTATCCGCGGCACGCACGCGCAGATCCTCGGGCCGCAGCAGCACCCGGACGGTATCGCCCTCGGCGACCGGCAAGGCGCAACGCAGGCCGAGCGGATGCCCTTCCAGCAGCACCTCGATGCAGGCGGCCGAGAGGCGCCGCAGCACCCGGGCATCGAGAAAGTTGCTCTCGCCGACAAAGCCGGCGACGAAGCTGTTGGTGGGGTTTTCGTAGATGTCGCGGGGCGTGCCGATCTGCTGGATGACGCCGGCCCGCATGACCGCCACCCGGTCGGACAGCGACAGGGCCTCCTCCTGATCGTGGGTGACGAACAGGAATGTCAGTCCCAGCCGCCGCTGCAAGGCCTTCAACTCGCCCTGCATGTCCTTGCGCAACCGATAGTCCAGGGCGCTGAGCGATTCGTCCAGCAACAGCACCCTGGGGTGGTTGACCAGTGCGCGGGCCAGCGCCACCCGCTGTTGCTGGCCACCCGAAAGCTGCCCCGGCCTGCGGCTCTCCAGGCCCTCCAGGCGGACCAGCGCCTGTGCCTCGGCGACGCGGCGGCGACGCTCGGCGGCGGGCACCCCCTGCATGCGCAGTCCGAAACCGACATTGTCGGCCACGTTCATGTGCGGAAACAGGGCGTAGCTCTGGAATACCGTGTTGACCGGCCGGCGCTCCGGCGGCAGCGCGTCGATGCACAGACCATCCAGGCGGATTTCGCCGGCGTCGGGCGTCTCGAAACCGGCCAGGAGGCGCAGGGCCGTGGTCTTGCCGCAACCGGAAGGCCCCAGCAGGGTCAGGAACTCCCCCTCGCGGATGGCCAGATCCAGCCCCGGCAGAACCGTCTTGCCGTCATAGCCCTTGCGGACGGCGGCGAATTCGACCAGGGGTGTCGTCATGGCGGAAGCGTCGGAGCGTGAGGGTGCGCCATACGCTAGCATGCCGGACAACCGCTGTGCAGGCGTGGCTCCCGGCCTTCCCGGCTTCGCGTTACACTGCCCGCCGGCGCTGTTGCCGCCCGACCGTGGAGGAATCCCGTGAGCACGCCTGATCCCTGGGCAGCGCATCTGCCCGCGCCGCACAAGCCCATCCCGTTCGTGCCGATTGCCCTGGTGCTGTTTGCCCTGACCGGCCTGTTCACCAGCTATTTCACCGTCCCCGCCGAGTCCGCCGGTGTCGTGCTGCGCTTCGGCCGGCATGTGCACAACGTGCCGCCCGGGCTGCATCTCAAGCTGCCGTTTGGCATCGACGAGGTCATCAAGGTACCGACACAGCGGCAGCTGAAACTGGAATTCGGCATGAAACGGCCGGCGGACGCGCTGACCAACCCGGACCAGGTCGGTGCCGACCCGCTGAAGGAACGCTCCATGGTGACCGGGGATCTCAACGCGGCGCTGGTGGAATGGGTGGTTCAGTACCGCATCACCGAACCGGAGACTTATCTCTTCGAGGTGCGCGATCCCGGTTTCACCCTGCGCGATCTGGCCGAATCGGTGATGCGGGAAATCATCGGCGATCGCACCGTGGACGAGATCATCACCATCGGTCGCCAGGAAATCGAGGACACCTCGCTCGCCAGGATCAAGGAACTGGCCAATCGCTACCATCTGGGCGTCACCGTCAACCAGGTGCAGCTGAAGAATGTCGATCCACCGGTGCCGGTGCAGCCTTCGTTCAACGAGGTCAACCGTGCCCAGCAGGATCGCGAGAATGCCATCAACCTGGCCAACGGCGACTACAACAAGGCCGTGCCGCGGGCGCGAGGCGAGGCGGATCAGGCGATCCGGAATGCCGAGGGCTACCGCTTCAAGCGCATCAACGAGGCCGAGGGCGACGCCGCCGCCTTCACCGCGGTGCTGGAGGAATACGTCAAGGCACCCGATGTCACCCGCACCCGCATCTATCTGGAAACCCTGGGAGAAGTGATGCCGGCCGCCAAGCAGGGCATCATCATCGACGAGTCGGTGCAGCAGATCCTGCCCATGCTGCCCCTGCCGCAAATCCCGACCGGAGCGCCAAAATGAAAGCCAGGATCATGGGTATCGCCGGCGCCGCGCTGGCGGCACTGGTGCTGCTGCAGTGCCTCTACACGGTCCGGCAGACCGAGCAGGCCATCATCACGCAATTCGGCCGGCCGATCGGCGAACCGGTGACGGAGCCGGGGCTGCATGTCAAGCTGCCCTTCGTCCAGCAGGTCAACCGCATCGACAAGCGTTACCTGGCCTGGGACGGACCGATGGTGGAGATGTCGACCAAGGACAAGACCTACATCCAGGTCGATACCTTCGCCCGCTGGCGGATCACCAACGCGATGCAGTACTTCCTGCGCCTGCGCGACGAGCGCAGCGCCCAATCGCGGCTGGAGGACATCCTCGGCAGCGAGACCCGCACCGCCGTGGCCCGCCACGAACTGATCGAGGTGGTGCGCACCGAGAAGGGACGCAAGCCGTTGCGCGACGAGGGCGCCGCGGCCAACCTAACCGGCGTCGGCACGCTCGGCGTGCTGCGGCCGATCCAGTACGGCCGGGTGCAGCTGGAGCGGGACATCTTCGCGGCCGCCGCCCCCAAGCTGGCCGAATTCGGCATCGAGCTGCTGGACATCCGCATCAAGCGGCTCAACTACAATCCCGAGGTGCTGGAGCGCATCTACCAGCGCATGATCAGCGAGCGCCTGCAGATTGCCCAGCGCTTCCGCTCCGAAGGCGAGGGTGAAGCCGCCCGCATCAGCGGACAGAAGGAGCGCGACATCAACGAAATCGTGTCCACGGCCTACAAGCGCGTGCAGGAAATCCGCGGCGAGGCCGACGCCAGGGCCACCGAAATCTACGCCCGCGCCTACACCCAGAAGCCGGAGGCCGCCGAGTTCTACCGCTTCCTGAAGAGCATGGATACCTATCGCAAGATCATCGGCAACGAGGCCACCGTGGTGCTCTCGACCAACAGTGACCTCTTCTCCCTGCTGAAGCGCATCGAGCCGAAAAAGCCCTGAGCGCAGGCGGACCGGTACCGCACTCAGGGGGCAAAAAGGTCCGGGCGGGGCGGCCCGGTGACCTCGATGGCAGCCCAGGCGCCCTTGTTCATGCGTGCCAGGGCGTGGTCGACGGCAAGGTAGGTGCCGGGTACATCGACGGTGAACTCGACGATCGTGGCGCCGCCCGGCGGTACCACCGTGGTCTGCACGTTCCTGAGCGGCGCCGAGCCGATGGCGGCCTCCGGGTAGACCACATCGAAGATTTCCCCGATGACATGAAAGGCCGAAGCCAGATTGACGCCGCCATTGCCCACCAGCAGGCGGATCCGCTCGCCGGTTCTGGCCCGCATGCGCGGTGCCTTCTCGACCCGTCCGTTCAGGGTCACGTAGCTCGGGCGGCCGTCCAGGAAGGCATGGCTGTCAAAGCGGGTAAGGCCCTTCTGGCCGGTCTCCCCGGCCGCGTACAGCTCGCCCTGGACCAGGTAGTAGGTTCTGTCCACCCTGGACAGGCCCGCCTCCGGTTCGACCAGTATCAGGCCATACTGGCCGTGCGTTTCGTGCAGGCCGGCATTCATGGAGGCGCAGTGATAGACGTACAGGCCCGGGTTCAGCGCCTTGAAGCGGAAGCGGCGGGTTTCGCCGGGGGCGACCCGGGACAGCATGCCGCCCCCGCCCGGGCCGCTCACGGCATGCAGGTCGATGCTGTGAGGATGCAAGCTGCTCGGGTGGTTTGTCAGCGACAGTTCCACCGTATCGTGGACTTTCACCCGCAACAGCGGCCCGGGAACCTGGCCATCGTAGGTCCAGAAGTTGGCATACACGCCCGGGGCGACCTCGGCGATCACCTCCCGTATGTTCAGCTCAAACCGTACCGTGGCGCCACCCGGCCGATCCAGGGACGGCGGTACCGCGGCAGGATCACGGCCGATGTCCGCCACCTCCTCGAAGGCGTCGAAATGGCGAAAAAACTGGCCGACATTGGCCAACGGCAGCCACGGGGGGTCCTGATGCGGGCCCAGTGAATTCATCCAGGGCGGCATGGCCAGCTGCGGCCATGTCGTCTTGTGTGCGTAGAGGCCGGTCATGAGCGCGAGACCCAGCAAGCTCAGCGGCAGCCAGGCATTCCGCAGTCGCTGCCGCAAAACCGGCATGTCGACGATCCGCCAGAGGGCCCACAGGCCGGCCAGCACGCCGACCAGTAGCGCCCCGGCTTCCAGAATCAGGTAGGTAAACATTCACGGCCTCGCGGGCAAGGCCTGCCTGGCCGGCAGGCGATCATGATCCGGCAGCGGGCTGGCCGGGCGCTGGGCTGGGCTGCCGCGCGGACACCCCGTTCAAGCCGGCCAGGGCGCAGCGATTCCTCTCCGCACGATGGGCCTCCTCGCACTGCGGGTTGCCGCAGGCGGCCTCCAGTGCCGCGCTGCAGCGCAGATTGCCGGGCCGAGGCTGCTTGCGGACGAAGGCCGAGCGGGCCAGGTGATAGCCGGGGTCCTCCCCCCAGAAATTGCGCCGCATGTGCTCCAGTTCCTCGGCGCGGTAGTCCGCCAGCGGTCTTGCCCGCTCGTGCGCCTCGCGCTCGGCCCGTTTTTGCGCCAGCCGCTGCCGGAACTGCGGACCATGGGCCCGCTGCTCGGCGACCCGGACGATCTGGTCGCGAAACTGGGCGAAATCGCCGGGCGCATCCTGGATCACGATGCCATCGATCAGGCCCATGGCCCGGGCCTGGTGGACACCGACCGGCAGGCACTGCTCTGTCAGCTGTTCGGCGAGCGTCGGCCCCACCCGCCTTGGCAGCGAGTAAGTCCAGTACTCGGAACCATACAGTCCGCCCATGGCCTTGTAATGGGGATTGAGCACGATTCCCTCGCGGGCCAGCACGCTGTCGGCGGCCAGGGCCATCATCACGCCCCCCGCACCGGCGCTGCCGTAAAGGGCGGCGATGGTGAGATGATCGGTCGCGGTCAGGACGCTGAGCACGAAATCGTTCATGGCGTTGATGTTTTCCCAGGATTCGCCGGCAGGATCGTCGGCGGCCTCGATGAGGTTCAGATGGATGCCGTTGGACCAGAAATCGCGCCCGCCGAGCAGGACGATCACCCGGGTGGGCCGTTGCCGCGCATACCACATGGCCTTTTGCAGCCGGCGGCAATGCTCGGTTCCCATCGCGCCGTTATAGAAACGAAAGTTGAGATAGCCGACGTCGTTGCGCTCTTCGTACCAGATGTCGCGGAACGTCGCCCCCAGATCAGCGGCTTCGGGCGGCAGCGGGATTTCCGGCACGCCGGCCAGCCGCTCGCCCAATACCTGCGCGGCCGGCAGCTTGAAATGCTGGTCAGGGCGCTCGCCACTTGCCTTCAGGTGCGAAATCCACACGGCGCCATCCACCGCCGCCCGGCAGATGGCGCCATCGCGCTGGGCGATGATGTCGCCGGGACGCCCGATCAGCGTGCCTTCCGCATGCCCGCCATACAGATAGACCGGCAGCCCGCCGATCTCGTCGAGCACACCCGGGGCGCCATCGGCGGATCGGATCTTGCCCAGGATCTGGGCGACCGAATCCGACGACCAGTCGATGCGGCGGACCTCGCGCCCGACGGCCGGCCGGAACCGGCCGCGTACCGATCGATGGGCATAGTCCAACGGGCGCGGCACATACAGCCGGCTTTCGAAGCGCCGTACCGCCACCAGCATGGCCTGCACGGCTGCCTTGGCCACCTCGTCGCGGTACAGGCTGCTCTTGCTGGCGGGCCGCATGGCGAAATCGGCGCTGGCCCAGATGAGACCGGCATCGACATGCTCGGCCGCCTGGACGACCGTCACGCCCCAGGTGGTTTCCCCGTTGAGAATGGCCCAGTCCAGGGCGTTGGGCCCGCGATCGCCGACGATGCCGGGATGGAGGATCAAGCAGGTGTGCCGTTCCCAGATGTCGCGCGGGATGATCTGCGCCAGCATCGGACAGAGGATCAGCTCCGGCTGGAATTGATGGACCGCCTCGCGCATGGTTTCCGCCGTCGTCGCGATGCCGACACCGACGCCATGTCCCAAGGCCTTCAGTTCGACATGCGCCTGCTGGGTCAGGCTGTTGTAGGCACTGGAAAGCAGGAGAATCTTCATGGTCGGACCTCGCGAATTCTTCTTGATGTTATGGAGGCATGCCCGGGAAGGCCGGAACGCACCGGTCGCGGTCTCCCGCCAGGAACTGCCGGCTAGCTCCCTCCCTGGCGGATGCCGGAGGCGACGGGACCTTGCCCACGGGAGTGCGTGAAACGGTTGAGCGAGGCCTTCACCGCTTCCGCATGCCGTGGTGTCAGACTGGGCATGGGCTGAACCGCAAGCGGGCCGAAGCGGGCACGATAATCCTGGGGGGTAATGCCGAGATGGCGCAGGAAGGCCCGGCGCATCCGTTCGGTGTCGCCAAAGCCGGCAAGCACGGCCGTCCTCTCGATCCGCTCATCGGTGGAGGACAGGTAGTGGCGGGCCGCATCGACACGCACCTTTTCCACAAACTTGGCCGGTGTCATGCCGGTCTCCGCGGTGAAGACCCTGGAAAAGTTACGGGTGCTCATGGCGACGCGGGCCGCGAGTCGCTCGAGGCTCAGGTCTTCCCCGGGATGCTCCATGATCCAGAGTTGCAGGTCACGGATATCGGCATTGTTGGTTGCCTCGCTGGCGAGATAGGCGCTGAACTGGGACTGGCCGCCGGGTCGCCTGAGGAATACGACCATGTAGCGTGCCACCAGCAAGGCCGCCTCGCGGCCGCAGTCCTCTTCCAGCAGCGCCAGGGCCAGGTCGATGCCGGAGGTGATGCCGCCCGAGGTGTAGATGGAGCCATCGCGCAGGAAGATGCGATCGGCTTCGACCTTGACGGCGGGATAGTCGGCGGCCAGGCGGTCGCAATAAGCCCAGTGACTGGTGGCGCAACGCCCGTCGAGCAGTCCGGCTTCGGCCAGCAAAAAGGCACCGGTACAGATGGAAACCAGCCGCCGCACGCCGTGATATTGAGCGGCAACCCAATCGATCAGGTGTCTGTCGGCAAGAATGCTGTCGACATCGGGCGACCCGGGAACAATCAGGGTATCGATGGATTCTCGATAATCGGCATCCGGCTGTATATGAAGACCGCAGGAGGCAGTAATCAGGCTGGCCTTGCGCGACAGCACACGAAAGCGGTAAACCGGCTCCCGGGCAATACCCGAGCGCATGAAACCGATATTGGCAAAGGCAAAGACCTCCATGGGTCCGGTCAGGTCGATGATTTCAACCCCATCGTAGGCGACAATACCGATGGTCCGGGCCGTGGGCGCCATTTCCGATATTATTCGGCTTGAAAAAGCCATGGCCTTGGTCTCCCCTGCTTCGATACCTGAAATGGCTGACTGTATTGCCATGGGGAAATCGTCGCGCCACCAAGGTTCCTGGCACAAGGACATTCTGCCCTCGTTTTCGGCCAGTCCCGATTTTCCTGCAACCTTACGGGGTTGGAAAATCGGGCAAACGCGGGCCACGCCCGCGAAAACAGGGTAGCGGATCCATTGTGCCACCACCGCCGGAACGCCGGGCGAGTCAAGACGGTTTTGCGGCGTGCCTTCAGGCGGGTTTCAGCAAGGACTCGATCTTGCCGAGCAAGCGGTCAAATTCCACCGGCTTGGTGTCATAGTCATCGCAGCCGGCTTCAAGGGCCTTTTCCCGGTCGCCGCTCATGGCATGGGCGGTCAGGGCGATGATCGGAATGGCCCGCATCTCCGGCATGGCTTTCAACCGTCGCGTGGCTTCCCAGCCGTCGATGCCGGGCAGGCTCATGTCCATGAGGATGATGTCCGGTTGCTCCGACCCCGCCTTGGCAAGGCCTTCCTCGCCGTCGATGGCGATGACGAGCTCGAATCCCCGGCGCTGCAGCCGCCGGCCCAGCATGTCCCGATTCATTTCGTTATCTTCAACCAGCAGTACCTTGGCCATGGCGCTCCCCTTCAGGCGGTTTTCTTCACGCTGGCGGCGATCCTGTCGCCCAGCTCCTGCAACAACTCGTCGCGCACCCGGGATCCCTTGCGGATAATGTACTGGACGTAACCATTGAGACGCTGACGGTCCTCGGCGGTCAGGTCCTTGGCCGTCACCACGATGACCGGGATGCTCTGCCAGGAGGGTTTCTGACGGATGGCCTCGATGAAGCTGAAACCGTCCATTTCCGGCATCATCAGATCCAGGACGATCAGCCTGGGCACCGAGGTTTCCAGCCGGGCCAGCGCCTCCCGGCCGTTGGCCGCCTCCTCGACCGACCAGCCCGCCTGCTGCAAGGTCCTGCGCATCAGCTCGCGCAGGTCGTCATGATCCTCGACGACCAGTATCGGGCCGGCCTGCCGGGCGGGCGCGTATCTGTTCAACAGGCTGACCAGCTGCTCCCGGTTGACGGGTTTGGTGAGATAGTCCGTGGCCCCCAGGGCAAAGCCCATCGGCTCCTCATCCAGGAAGGTCGCCATGATCACCGGGATGACGCTCAGTTCGGGATCGGCCTTGAGCGCCGTCAACACCGCCCAGCCATCCATCTCCGGCATCAGCACATCCAGGGTGATGGCCGCGGGCTTGAGAGTTTTCGCCAGTTGCAGACCCTCGGGCCCGCTGGCGGCCTGTACCACGGACAGGCCCTGCCGACCCAGGTGACGCTGCATGAGGTCGCGGGCCATCGCGTCGTCGTCGATCACCAGCACGGTGGGCCCTTGCGGGGATGGCGCGACACTGCCGGTCCCGGCCGAGCGGTCGCTTGCAGGCGTCAAGAGCGCCCGTGGCCGACCGTCCGAGGGCAAGGTGATGGTGAAGCATGACCCCTTGCCGGCAGTACTCCCGACCATGATGTCGCCACCCATCATCTGGCAAAAGCGGCGACTCAACACCAGACCCAGACCCGTGCCGCCATATTTCTTGGAGGTGGAGGCATCCGCCTGGGAAAAGGCCTGGAACAGCTTGCTCATCTGCTCCGGCGAAATTCCGATGCCGGTATCGGCAACAGCAAAGTTCAGCCAGTCGCCATCCGCCCGGTGCTCCCGTCTGGCCGACAGGCGGACCAGCCCGCGGGAGGTGAACTTGCTGGCATTGCTGAGCAGGTTGAACAGGGACTGACGAAGCTTGGTGAGGTCGGCGCGGATCAGGCCGGGATCGCCGGCCATGTCCAGTTCCAGGCGATTGTCGTTCTTCGCGATCAGGGGTTCGATCGTCGACACCACATCCCGCAGCATCGGCTCGACGGCGAAGGTTTCCAGATGCACTTCCATTTTGCCGGCCTCGATCTTCGAAAGGTCGAGCACATCGTTGATCAGCGCCAGCAGATGCTTGCCGGCCGAGCGGATTTTCCGCAGGTCGGCCAGATCAGCCTCGCGGCCACCGTCCTCGGCCTCCTCGGCGAGGATTTCGCTGTAGCCGATGATGGCGTTGAGCGGTGTTCTCAGCTCGTGCGACATGTTGGCCAGGAACTCGGACTTGAGCCGCGTCGCTTCCAGGGCGGCATCGCGGGCTTCGGCCAGCTGGATGGCCTGAACCTCCAGCTGGGTCTTCTGCTCGTGGGAAAGTTTCACGGCATGAATCAGCTCGAAGACCTTGGGCACCAGCGTGGGCAGCACGACGGCGGTGGCGACGGAAACAGTGGCGGTGATGAGCTTGATATAGCCGGACAGCCAGTAATTGGGACGCCAGATGGTCCAGACCTCCATGAAATGGGTGGCGCCGCAGGCGATGATGAACAGACCGAAAGCCAGAAAAATCCAGGAAAAGGGCATGTCGTGACGGGCACGATAGATCAAGTAGACCAGTGTCAGGGAGATCGCGACATACGACAAACCGATGGCCAGATCGGTACTCACATGGAGGATCCACAGCTGGGGTACCCAGAGATAACACCAGCCATGCGACATGAACGATTGTCCGTCGAAGCCGCTGGCCAGAAGGTTTCTGGCCAGCATGGGCCAGGCGGCCAACAGGCTCGCCGCGGCCAGCAGCGGCGAAAGACCATAGAAAAGTCCATTGCGCAACAGTCTTGCGGTTTGCGACGGGAGGATATCGGCCGGATGAGATATTTTCATTCTTGTTCTCCAGGCCTTGCCAAGAGCATTGGCAATGGCCGATCACCTGACGTTTTGACCCTCCATGGGCAGGAAGAGGGAATGTCGGTATCAGCGATAATCCCACATGGCGATTCCTTGCGCGAAATCTGTCGGCTGTTTCGCTATCCCCTCGTTTCCAGCCATGTGGAAGCGGGGTAATTGCTCGGCTGACCGAGGTATATGAATTGACAGATCAGGCAAGCAATGTCAAGGTCGTTTCACTATCGGGCAGTTGTTTTGCGGCACGAAAATAATAAGAAATGTCTGATATAAAAATACCTCCGCAGGCATCATCCGCCGGATCGGGCACATTCCGTCTCGCCAAGGTCAGGCATGCGTTGCGCACGCCGATCAATCACATCATCGGCTATGCGGAAATCCTCAAGGAAGAGGCTGGCGATAACCTGAGTGCGACTTTTCAGATTGATCTCGACCGCATTCACGGCAGCGGCTACGTCCTGATGTCGCTGATAAACCGCTACCTGGGCGAGGATTGCATGGGCGGCGCCGAGGTGGACGTGCACGGGATTTGCCATGAGCTGCGCACCCCGGTCAACCACATCATCGGCTATGGGGAAATGCTGGCCGAGCAATGCAGGGAACTGGATCAGACCCGCCTGATTCCCGATCTGGAAAAGATCATCCACGCTGCCCGCCAGTGGCTGGCCTTGATGGAGGAACAGCTGCTCGGCTCGCCGGCGCTCCTGGACCGGGAGCGCTCCGGCTGCCATCGCGGCGAGCGCGGCAGCCGGCGAAACATGGGCGCCGGCGCGGAAATCGTGCGGCCCGATGCGGAACCCGCAACAGGCGACGCCAGGGGACATTTGCTGCTGGCCGACGATGACGATGCGAATCGCGAGCTGCTGGCCCGGCGGCTGCAGAAACTCGGCTATCGGGTGAGTGATTGCGCCAACGGCGGGACGGCCTTGTCGCTGGCGCAGGCCTGCCGCCCGGACCTGATCCTGCTGGACATGCTGATGCCGGACCTCGATGGCTACGCGGTGCTTGACCGTCTGAAAGGCGATCCCGGTCTCCGGCACATCCCCGTGATCATGATCTCCGCGCTGGACGAGGTGGAAAGCATCGCCCGTTGCATCGAGCGCGGCGCCGAGGACTATTTGGCCAAACCCTACAATCCGACGGTACTCAACTCCCGCATCAGCGCGACGCTGGAAAAAAAGCGGTTGCGCGATGTGGAGCAGATCTACCTTCAGCAGCTGGAAGAGGAGCGCGCGCGTTCCGAGCGGCTGCTGCGGAACATCCTGCCCGAGCCGATCGCCCGCCGCCTGAAACAGGGGGAAACCCGCATTGTCAGCAGTTTCGACTCGGTGACGGTGCTGTTCGCGGATCTGGTCAATTTCACCCGGCTGGCGACGCAAATGCCTCCTGCACCGCTGGTTCAGTTGCTGGATGAAATTTTCTCGGCCTTCGACGAGCTGGCCGGGCATTATGGCTTGGAGAAGATCAAGACCATCGGCGACGCCTACATGGCCGCCGCCGGCGTACCTTTCCCGATCGTCGGGCACGCGGTCGCCGCACTCTCGATGGCCAGGGACATGCACGGCGTCCTGGCGGAGATCGGCCAGAAAGCCCGATTGCCCCTGGAACTCAGAACCGGTCTGAGTTCCGGGCCGGTCATCGCCGGCATCATCGGCCAGAGCAAGTTCATCTATGACCTCTGGGGCGACACCGTCAATACCGCCAGCCGCATGGAATCGCATGGCTTGCCGGGCCGAATCCAGCTGGATGAGGCCACCTACCGGCTGGCCCGTTCGGAATTCGGCTTTGCCTGTCGCGGCTTCATCGAGATCAAGGGAAAGGGACCGATGTGCGCCTACCTGATCGAGGACTAAGGGCCCCCGATCCATTCGCGCGCTACGGGAAATGGCGGGGAAATCTTCTCCCCAACGCTGTGGATAACCGGGACGCTGTCCGGAGTGGCCCTCCGAGAGCCTGTTTATCCACAGTCCGGTCGCGGGCTGTTGAAGCATTTTCCACAGCCTAATGACAACACAAGCAATTGATTCGGTGTGAAAAAACGCTCCATCAACAGGAAAAGGGGGCGCTAGTAACCAACAAGATTTTTATCTTCTTCTTTTTATGATGATGGCATGGGAAATCGTATCGCTGAGATCCGGTGCTGCCGCCCATCCCGTTGGAAGTTCGACGTGTCAGTCAGTCTGCGGGGGCGGGCAGGTGTCGATGGCGTTAGGGCAACGGCTGGGGATAAGCGCGACAGCCAGCCGATCCCGCAAGGGGCAGCATGTTGAGAAACCGCTTCCGGCTTGCCTTGGCCAAGGTAAGCCTTGCGCGCGAGATTTGCCGTTACCCTGCGGACATCTTC